>JBDLRC010000214.1:0-5463 GCA_039800265.1 Pseudomonadota bacterium | reverse complement strand
CCTCGACAAATCCCGGCATGAGAATGTTGTTGCCAAAACGCTCGTCTACCGTTTTCGAATACTGCACGACGTCATCCGGGCCACCCACCGCCACAATTCGATCGCCGTCAATGGCGACATGGGTCGCCTCGGGCATGGCCGCATTCATGGTGTAGATTTTTTTTGCCCGAAAAACAGTGGTCATATCAAATACGCCATTTCTGAAGGTTAAATGCGGCGACAAGACTCCAACACGGCTTGCAATAAGACCTCTGCACCCGCGGCCAAATCGTCGGGTGTGGCACTCTCACTCTCGTCGTGACTGATTCCGCCAGCGCACGGCACAAAAATCATGGCAGTGGGAGCGACACGGGCGATCGCAATCGCATCGTGGGCGGCACCACTGACGATATCCATATGCCGATATCCCAGACGCCGCGCAGCATCGCGCACCCTAGAGACGCAGTCCGTATCGAACACAGTGGCGGGCTGAGTCAGCTTGGTCTCCACACTAAACGTAAGGCACTCGTCTGATGCAATGGCACCCAACGCCTGTCGAAATTCGCCTTCCATCTGATCCCGAACACTGTCCCGAGGGTGCCGTATCTCGATGGTCATCATGACCTGCCCGGGAATGACATTGCGGCTGTTGGGTGTCACATGGAGCTCGCCGACAGTTGCAACACCTGGCGCAAACCTCGTGGCAATCTTACGTAGAGCATCGATGATCCGGGCCGCCCCTAACAGCGCATCCCGACGGCCGGCCATAGGCGTTGATCCTGCATGTGCCGCCTGGCCGTTTAATGTGAGGTCAAACCACTTCTGACCCTGGCCTCCGGTCACGACCCCGATGGTGCAATTCTCACGCTCAAGAATAGGGCCCTGTTCAATGTGGGCCTCGTAATACGCGGCGATCAATCGATCACTACGGCCCTGCCCGAACTGACCAATTGCGGCGAGGGCATCCCCATAGCGACGCCCCTGCATATCCTTCCGATCCAAGACATCCCGCTCAGACAACAACCCGGCAAACGCCATGGATCCCATCATTGATGGCGCAAAGCGTGTACCCTCTTCGTTGCTCCAGACCACCAACTCAAATGCATGATCGGTGGTGATGTGCTGCTCATGCAGCACGCGCAAGACCTCCAGTGCAGCCATCACACCATAGGCGCCGTCAAACCGACCGCCGTTGGGTTGTGTGTCCAGGTGGCTGCCACTCATGACCACGGGTGCGCCAGCACTGCGGCCTTCTCGCCGAGCAAAAATGTTTCCGACCGCGTCGATTTCAATGACGCACCCCACCTGACGGCACCAGCCCATAAGCTGCTCGCGCGCTTGACGATCTTCCTCACTTAACGCAAGCCGACAGACGCCGCCGGCGGGTGTCGCACCGATTGTGGCGAGCTGCATGAGCGCGCCCCATAGCCGTTCGGAATTAATACGTGGAGAAGACGCCTGCATCTGATCTACGCAGTACTGCGCCAGGCCGAATCTGCGGCGCTAGCCCTGGAACGGGTGGTCTAACAAAATCGTGTCGTCGCGATCAGCGCCGGTGGACACCATCGCGATCGGCGCCCCCACCACCTCGGCAAGTCGATTCAAATACATCTGCGCTTCAGTCGGAAGGTCATTCCAGTTGCGTGCACCCTGCGTGCTGCCAGACCAGCCCGGCATGGTTTCGTAGATCGGTGTGCATTGGGCCACAGCATCAGCGCCAAAGGGCAAGACATCCAGTCGACCGCTAGGCGTGTCGTAACCGACGCACAACTTCACCTCCGGCATGCCATCCATGACATCAAGCTTGGTGATGCACAGGCCTGAGACACCATTGATCTGCATCGACCGGCGCAAGGCTGCCGCATCGAACCAGCCGCAGCGACGTGGCCGCCCCGTCACCGACCCAAACTCGTTGCCGCGCTTGGCCAGACCCTGGCCTACCTCGTTGACCTGCTCGGTCGGAAACGGCCCACTGCCCACGCGTGTGGCATACGCCTTGGTGATGCCCAACACATAGTGAAGCTTCGATGGGCCCACACCCGCGCCTGCACCCGCGGCACCGGCGACACAGTTACTGCTGGTGACATAGGGATAGGTGCCATGATCAATATCAAGCAACGACCCCTGGGCCCCTTCAAACAAAAGATTCTCTCCGCGCTGGCCCACCTCATAAAGCAGCTGGGGTACATCGGCCGACATCTTTAATAGCCGCGGTGCCATCGCCATCAGATCGTTAAACACCTGGTCGATCGATACGGGCGCTGCCTTGAGATGATGTTCCAACACAAAGTTATGCAGGGCCAGGGCCTCGGCGAGTTTTGATTTCAGTGCGGTGGGATTGGTCAGATCCAAAAGACGAATAGCGCGGCGTGCGACTTTGTCTTCATAGGCCGGGCCGATACCACGGCCGGTGGTGCCGATCTTTGCATCGCCTTTGGCCGCCTCACGGGCCTGATCAAGCGCCACGTGATACGGAAGAATCAGGGGGCAGGCCAGACTGATTTTCAGGCGAGATTCGACATCGATCTTGCCGGCCTGGAGTTCGTCGATCTCAGAGAGCAATGCCGATGGAGAGAGCACCACACCGTTGCCGATGTAGCAAGTCACACCCGGATGCAGAATGCCCGAAGGGATCAGGCGAAGAATGGTTTTCTTACCGTTGACCACCAAGGTGTGGCCAGCATTGTGGCCACCTTGAAACCGCACAACCCCACTGACCTGCTCGGTCAGCCAGTCGACGATTTTGCCTTTGCCCTCATCGCCCCACTGAGTGCCAATGACGACAACGTTTCGGCCCTGTTGGCCTTTTGAACCTACTGCCATTGTGTTTTATCCAATCTGCCAGGCGCCGGATTTTTCAACGAGTTTTTTGCCTGACCAAGACCCTAATTCTGCATCAGGAAGCCGCACCACCGAGTGGCCACGGCTGCGGAGCTCGGCAATCGCGGCCCGCAAAGCGGCATCGTCCCGCCAGGGCGCTGCGATCGCAGCAGCCGCATCAGCTGAGGTGCCAGGGGTCGGAGCGGTGGCCTCGAGTATTTCGCGAAGCTCCAGGCTAAAGCCGGTTGCAGGACGGGCCCGACCAAACACCTTGCCCACGCCATCGTAACGGCCACCGCGGACCACGGCGTTGGCCATGCCCTCACAATAAATCGAAAACATCACGCCGTTGTGATAGCGGTAGCCACGCAGGTCTGCGAGATCCACTGTTAACACGCACTGAGGATGCTCGGTAAACATGGCCGAGTTAGCCACGGCCTGCAGACGATCAAGCGCTTCAGTAATGGCTGAAATCGCGGGTAATTCTTTGCGCGCGCGGTCGATCACGTTCTGTGATCCGCTCGCCGGACCATAGAGATCGAGCAATGCAAGCAACGCCTTGGACGTCTGCGGCGAAAGGCCCTGGACGAGCTGCGTCAAACGCACGCGATCCTTCGACTGAAGCGATGCCAGCACGTCGTTTTCGAGCGCAGCGAGGCCCGCATCGTGATCACGCAACGCCAAAAAAACACCACGGTGCGACAAATCAAGCCGCACCTTCTGAATGCCCAATGCATCAAGCGACGCCAGTGCCAATTCCTGCACCTCGAGATCGGCTTCGACCCCTGCGTGGCCGAACAACTCACAGCCGACATGGACCGGCTCCCGCGATGACAGAAGGCCAGCAGGCTGGGCATGCAAGACCGAGCCGGCATAGCAAAGACGTGTCACTCCCTGATGCTGAATCTGATGCGCATCAATACGGGCCACTTGAGGGGTCATATCGGCGCGCAGCCCCAGCAGGCGGCCGCTGGCTTGATCAACCACTTTGAAGGTACGCAGATCGAGATCACGCGCCGAGTCGATCAACAGGGATTCGACATGCTCCACAAGGGGCGGCTGCACTAGGCTGTAGCCATAGCCCGCATACAAATCGAGTAGCCGACGGCGCGTGGACTCAAGCCGCCGGGCCTCGACCGGAAGAATGTCAGAAATGTGATCGGGGAGTAGCCAGGCGGGCATGGGAAAGTGGCCCGTGATTACTTCGCGTTGGACCCCGCTCCCGAACCGCCCCGCACACCCGAGGAACGGAAATGGCGGAAGAAGTCAGACTGCGGATCGGCCACGATGACATCGGACTTGTTTTTGAAGCTTTCACGGTAGGCCTGCAGGCTGCGGTAAAACGATGCGAATTCAGGGTTTTGTCCAAATGATGCGGCGTAGTTCGCAGTGGCTCGCGCATCGCCATCTCCCATGATGCTCTGGGCACGGCGATAGGCCTGAGCCAGCAACACATCACGCTGACGGTCTGCATTGGCACGAATCTTTTCCGACTCGGCCGCACCCGAAGAGCGGCGCTCATTGGCAATCGCCTTGCGCTCAGACTCCATCCGGCGGAAAACCGAATCACGGATCTCATCGGCC
Organism: Pseudomonadota bacterium; assembly: GCA_039800265.1. Lineage (GTDB taxonomy): Bacteria > Pseudomonadota > Gammaproteobacteria > Burkholderiales > Burkholderiaceae_A > Lacustribacter. The sequence continues at coordinate 1,080 of JBDLRC010000214.1, read as the reverse complement.
AGATCTACACGCTTGATCCGAACATCGACCACTTCCACGCCCAACCGTTTCGCATCCGCATTCACGCGATCACGAATGCCGGTCATGACCTGTTCACGGGAGGCCGAAATCACCTCATTAACGGTGCGCTTGGCAATCTCGTTGTTTAAGGCATCACGGAGGCTGCGGGAAATACGGTCCGCCGCACCGGCGGGACGACCCGCCACCGACACCCAATACTCACGGGGATCGATCACGCGCCACTTCACATAAGTGTCCACCAAGACGTTTTGTTTCTCGCTGGTAATGAACCGGTCGATCTCGGGTGTGTCGATGGTGAGAATGCGCTTCTCAACATAGACCACATTTTGAAACGGTGGCGGCAATTTAAAGTACAAGCCAGGCTTGCTCACCACCTCTTTGATCTCACCCAAGGCAAACACAATGGCGTATTGACGCTGATCCACGACATAGATTGAGGATCCAGCAATCACCACAGCAATCAACAGGCCTGTAATCGCAGCAAAGAGCTTATTCATCAGCGTGACTCCCTCAGGCGATCACGCAGACTTGCGGCGGGCGGTGGAGTGCTCGGCACCGACTCGGCCGGCGCAGCATTGGCACCCGCTGCGGGCGCGGTCGTGGGTGCAGACGGTGTAGCCATGGTGGGATTGGCTGCGCCCGGGGCCACCGTTGCCGAAGACTGCTGCACAAGCTTATCAAGCGGCAGGTACAGCAGGTTGCTGTTCGAACGCGAATCCACCATCACCTTGCTGACATTGGTAAAAACCTGCTGCATAGCCTCAAGGTACATACGCTCACGTGTTACGGAAGGCGCCTTGTTGTACTCCACCACAATCTTTCGGAACCGATCGGCATCACCCTGCGATGTGGCGATCACACGTTCCTTGTAGGCCTCGGCCTCCTGAATCAGGCGCTCAGCAGAGCCTCGGGCACGAGGAATCACATCGTTGGCATAGGCCTGGCCCTCGTTTTTCAGGCGCTCAGCATCTTGGCCAGCCTTGATGGCATCGCTAAATGCGGCCTGCACTTCTTCGGGCGGCTGCGCGTTTTGAATGGTCACATCCACAATCGAAAGCC
>JBDLRC010000213.1:0-2840 GCA_039800265.1 Pseudomonadota bacterium | reverse complement strand
GTGGCGGCCAAACCACCACGACACCACCACGGCACACGCCGCAATCAACCGTGGATCCAGGGCCAGACTGATCGCCCCCTGCGGTGCGAACAATGCAGGCGCCACAATGGCGGCGATGGCCGCCATGGGGGCAAAACGCAGGGCACGTTGAAGCCGATCCGGCAGCCGCACCGGGCGAGGCCAGACCACCAATGCGGACCGCGTCATAAGCGTCATGACCCCCAGCCCCAGGATGGCAGCCCAGATGTAGAACTCATGTGCCATGTGATGACGCATCCTTCCGTTTATCCATCCACAATGCCACCAAGACGCCGGCGAGCACGCCCAACAACAGGCCAAGATTCAGCGGTAACGAGACTGCAAGAAGTGCCACAACGCCTGCAGTCACCGCACAGACCAGGCCTGCACGATCGCCAATCATGGGAAGCAACATCGCAAGCAATGCCAACGTGGCCACAAACTCCAGGCCCCAGGCTGTCGGCACCCACTGCGCAAGAAAAATTCCAGCAATCGATGCGCTCTGCCATACGGTCCAATTGACCACGGCCGCCCCGCGAAAGTACGCCACCGGCGCCGGCAACGAAGGGCTGGCGTTCTGCCCTGGATCCTCGCGAAGCAAGGCCGGAGAGGGCCGTGCAGCAAGGCTGCTGGCATCAAAACGGCGCAGCAACTCCGCCGAGAGAATGTCCACGTTGCCAAAGCCGTGCACCGCCCGCTTCAGCCAGGAGAAATGGCGAAACACGGGCGCAATCACCACCGAGTACATGACAAAACGCAGATTCACAATGAGTGCGCTGGCCCAGATGATGGCCAACGGCGCACCGGCCGCCAGCAGCGGAAGGCTGGCCAGCTGGGCCGATCCCGCATAGACCACCAGGGTCATGCCCAGGGCCTGCCACGCCGACAGGCCCGATTTCACCATGGCCACGCCTGTCACCAGGCCCCAGGTCGACATCGCCACCAGTCCGGGAAGCATGTCACGCACGCCAAGCCGCGCCCAGGGATCACGAAACAGAAGAATCAGACGCTTCACAGGCGCGTCCACCGTCGAGAGCAGCTCATCGGCCGATTGTAGAACGGGGCCGTCCGCTAAAATCGGGGTTTACTTTTCTGTGTTTAGGGGCGTCGTATGTCAATGGCCGATCGCGATGGCTGGATCTGGATGGATGGGCAGTTCGTGCCGTGGCGCGATGCCAAAATTCATGTGCTCACCCATACATTGCATTACGGGATGGGCGTGTTCGAAGGTGTTCGCGCCTACAAGACCGATGCAGGACCGGCCATCTTCCGTCTGAAAGAGCACACTCAGCGGCTGCTGAACTCGGCCAAAATTTTTCAAATGCGGGTGCCATTCGATGCCGCAACCCTTGAACAGGCACAACGCGATGTGGTCAAGCGCAACCAGCTGGAGTCGTGCTACATCCGGCCGATCGTCTGGATAGGCTCTGAAAAACTTGGTATCGGTGCACGTGAAAATAAAATCCATGTGTCGGTCTCAGCCTGGACATGGGGCACCTATTTAGGTGAAGAGGGCCTCACCAAAGGCATCCGTGTGAAGACATCTTCATTTACACGCCACCACGTGAACGTATCACTGGTGCGCGCCAAGGCCAGCGGCTATTACATCAACTCCATCTTGGCCAACCAAGAAGTCACCGCGCATGGCTACGACGAGGCATTGCTGCTCGATACCGATGGCTACGTGTCCGAGGGCGCTGGCGAAAATGTATTTATCGTGCGCAATGGCAAGCTCTACACACCCGACCTGGCCTCCTGCTTAGATGGCATTACACGCGACGCCGTGATGACGCTGGCACGTGATCTCGGCATCGACATTGTGGAAAAACGGATCACGCGTGACGAGATGTACTGTGCCGACGAGGCCTTCTTCACAGGCACGGCCGCCGAAATTACCCCCATACGCGAGCTTGACGACCGTCCGATCGGAAACGGCGTGCGCGGGCCCATTACGGAAAAACTGCAGTCGCTTTTCTTCGATGTGGTTGCAGGAAAATCGTCCGCGTATCGCCACTGGCTGTATCCGGTGTAATGTTTCGTTAACGCCACATCTCACCTGCTCACCCATGTCGGATTCCCACGCCCCTTCATCTGCTGCACCCGTGCTGCTGAAAGCCACGGACCTTCCGGCCTACTGCCCGAACCCCAAGATGCCCTTGTGGAACCACCATCCACGCGTGTTCCTCGATGTCACCCATGAGGGTATTGCCCGTTGCCCATACTGCGGAACGGTCTACCAGCTTGAACCAGGCAGCGGCCCCCACGGACACTGAACATCGCGACGTACTGGTGATCGCGCCCCAGTGGGTGGGCGACGCCATCGTGGCACTGCCGCTGATCTCCGAGCTCGCGCGGCACCATAGCGCTGTCGATGTGCTGGCCGTGCCGGCCGTCAGCGCGGTATTTGAATGCGCGCCCTGCGTGCGACGCGTGATCACCGTACCGTTTGCGCACGGCAAACTCCAGTGGACATTACGACGTCAGACGGCCCGGGGCCTTCGGGGCCGCTACTCCACGGCCGTGATCCTGCCGAACTCTTTGAAGGCCGCACTCATTCCTTGGTTGGCGCGCATTCCACTGCGGCGGGCGCTCACCGGTGAGTTTCCCCGCCGGCTGCTGCTTACCGATGCACGATGCCCGCCCACCGCGCGGGCCGAGAATGCACATCGCAACAGCCGTGTCTCCATGCTGGACCAGTACTTATGGCTCGCGCCCACTCCCCTGCCTCAGGCCAGCATTGATCGTTACGGCACCCATCGGCCTCGCATGACACTGCCCGACAACGTGTCGCTCGACGGAGACTTCCCCAACGCGCCTGCCCA
>JBDLRC010000212.1:0-3629 GCA_039800265.1 Pseudomonadota bacterium | reverse complement strand
TGTACAGGTGCTCCTCGTAGATCTCCATCTGACCGCGAGACCAGGCATCACCGATGCTCTGGGTCAAGGGCGCCACCAGTTCCGTAACAAAGCGGGCTAAACCCAGGCGCAGAAGCCGCTGACCAAGCTGACGGCGTAGCTCCTCAATGTCGTGGGATTTGGTGAGGGCCACGAGCTGGGTGACATCTGGATGAATGTCCATGCTGGCGTCGGACCGATTACCGGCGAGCGAGCCGGTGGAGGTATCGGCCAGAGCCTGAAGCTCAGCGATGTCTAGGCCAATGATTTTTCCTGGGCGGTGGCCGATGTCCATCAGCCGACGAATGACCCGCAGTCGGTCGACCTGCTCAAGGGGGTAGATTCGCTCGCCAAATGCGTCCCGAAGCGGGCTGGGAAAGACATAACGCCGCTCCCAGACACGAAGCGTGTCTTTCGAGAGGCCGGTGTCCCGCTCCACAGCTGAGATGCTGAGGTGGACGACCGTGGAATCAGGCAGTTCCATGAAATCCCTTTTTTGTCATAGACAAATATTTGACGATGAACGTATCACCCCATAGTATAGGTTCACATACCTCCAATGACCAAGACCTTTATGAATACAACCCTTCCCTCGGGTGCCCTTTGCCCCCCAGCGGAAAGCAGCCTGCGACGAATCTGGTGGGCAAGGATCATGGTGATCGCCGCCCTGATCGCGCTTCTGATCGCACCGACGGCCTGGGCGGGCGCCAAAACCCCGTGCCCCCGTCTGCTCGATCACACCTTCCCTCGACTCCAAGACGACGCTCCCCAGCATCTGTGCCAATACCAAGGCAATGTCGTTTTGATCGTGAACACCGCCAGCTTTTGCGGGTTTACCCAGCAGTACGAAGGGCTCGAAAAACTCTACGCCCGTTACAAAGACCGCGGACTGGTCGTCATTGGATTCCCCTCCAATGACTTTGGCAACCAGGAGCCGGGATCGAATCAGCAGATTGCGGAGTTCTGCTCCAACACCTTTGGTGTGAAGTTTCCGATGGTGGCAAAAACCTCGGTCAAAGGCAGCAAAGCCAACCCGCTGTTTCGTGAGTTGTCGCGTCTGTCTGAGGCGCCCGGTTGGAATTTCCACAAATACATTCTCGACCGTGATGGTCGGCTGGTCAGAAGTTTTTCCAGCATGGTGTCGCCCTCGGATCGACGCTTCGTCACCGAGATTGAGCGCGCACTCGCCGCGCCTCGCTCATAACCCCTCAAAGGAGGACCGTCTCATGAACGCACCCGATAAACTTTTTTCGTCCAATCCGCTCCCCGATGTGCAATCACATGCAGACACCCGGCAGCTGGCCATTCAACGTGTCGGCGTGAAGTCACTGGTGCATCCGGTAACGGTCCAGACCGCGAAAGGGCCTCAGCCTTCGGTTGCCACGGTGGATATGACCGTGGCCCTGGCGCCAGAGGTGAAGGGCACACACATGTCGCGCTTTTTGGAAGTGTTCCAACACCATCCAGAGCCCATCGGTTTTCATTCGGTTCAATCGCTGATGGATGCCATGCTGGCTCGCCTTGAATCGTCGCAGGGTTACATCAAAATGTCGCTTCCTTACTTTGTGCTGAAGGCAGCACCGGTATCCGGCGTAGAAAGCCTGATGGATTACCACGTGACATGGGAATGCGAACAGCTTGTCGGTGAGCGCACCACCACCATCACCACGGTGGTGCCGGTCACGAGCCTCTGCCCCTGCTCTAAAAAAATCTCCGAATACGGTGCCCACAATCAACGTTCACACGTCACGATTACCGCCCAAATCAAAGGCCCGATCCATGTCGAAGATCTGATTCAAATCGCAGAGAAGGCGGCATCTTGCGAACTCTGGGGGCTGCTCAAGCGTCCCGACGAGAAGTACGTCACGGAGCGCGCCTACGACAACCCCAAGTTTGTAGAAGATCTTGTCCGTGACATCGCCATCGCCCTCTCGAAGGACGACCGGATTAAGGGGTACAGTGTGGAGTCCGAGAACTTCGAATCGATTCACAACCACTCCGCCTACGCGAAGATCGATCACCTTCACCACTCATGAACATTGCCGTTATCGGCAGCGGCATTTCAGGATGTGCGGCTGCTTGGGAGCTTTCCCGCTGGGCCAGCGTTACGGTTTTTGAGGCCGAGCCACGCCTGGGTGGCCATACCCACACCCAACACATTCAGATCAACGGGAAAGCATTCCCGGTCGACACTGGCTTTATCGTGTTCAATCACCGCACCTATCCTGGGCTGCGCGGCTGGTTCGATACCCTGGGTGTTGAGACAGCAGAGAGCGACATGTCGTTTTCCGCGAGCCTAAACAACGGGCAAATCGAATGGTCCGGCACCGATCTGAACTCGGTGTTCGCACAGCGCCGAAATCTTGTCTCGCCACGTTTTTGGGGCATGCTTGCCGACATCGTCCGATTCAACCGCGACGCTCCCCGCGACGCGCATCGCTACCGGGCCTTGGAGAGCGGCGGACCCTCGCTGGGAGACTATCTGGATCGGCAAGGCTACGGAAAACTATTTCTCGATGCGTACTTGTTGCCCATGGCCGGCGCCATCTGGTCCTGCCCAACGGAGCAGATGCGCGCCTTTCCAATGATCACGTTCACCCAATTCTGTGAAAACCATGGCCTGCTGAACCTGGCCCAGCGGCCACAGTGGTACACGGTTCGCAACGGCGCCCACTCCTACATCACGGGACTACGGGAGCGGCTGGTCTCGTTAGGCCGTCGCGTAGGCTGGTTAACGCGTCATGCCATCGATTCCGTCACCCCGCAGAGCAACCACACTGGCGTGCCGCGCGTCGTGATTCGTGGCACACGTACCGACGGCCCATCGGCATCTGCATTCGAAAAAGAATTCGACGCCGTGGTGGTGGCCTGCCACTCTGACCAGGCTAGCCGCCTGCTGCCATCGGGAACACCAGCGCAGGCCATTGCTTCGAAAATACGTTATCAACCTAATGTGGCGTTCCTGCACACCGATACATCACTCATGCCAGTGCGGCGGCGTGCATGGGCATCATGGAACTACATTCATGATCAGCACCATGCCGCGTCTGGCCACAATGCCGTGAGTGTGACCTACTGGATGAATCGTCTTCAGCCGCTTCCGGTAACGACGCCGATCCTGGTGAGCCTTAACCCGGTTCGAAAACCAGCGGCCCATACGGTGATCAACCGCATGGACTACAGCCATCCTATTTTCGACGGTCCCGCCGTACAGGCACAGCAGGCACTGCCGGATATCCAAGGCCAGAACAACATCTGGCTTGCAGGTGCATGGACGCGTTACGGTTTTCACGAGGATGGTTTCCAATCGGGAATCCATGCAGCACGTGATCTGCGGGCGACGTTTGAACACCAAGGCCATGCCGCAGCCATCCGAGAAGCAGCCTAGCGTCGAACGACGCAAGCCCCGCCTCGTGGTCGGGCAAGTCTGGCACGCTCGGCTCAAGCCTTTCGGGCACGCCTTCCGCTACCGGGCGTTTTATCTTCAGCTGCCCCTCAAACAGCTGCAAGACAACGCAGACCACGGGCTCGGCTGGGCCGTCAATCGAACTGCCCTTTTAAGTGTGCGTGATCGGGATCACGGAGATGGTCGTCCGCTGCTGGACTGGGCC
>JBDLRC010000211.1:0-3099 GCA_039800265.1 Pseudomonadota bacterium | reverse complement strand
TGGCCACCTGCAAAATGCGCTCGACCTTGTAGATCGCGGGCGTAATCGCCGTCGCACCGACCACATCGGGCTTAAGCGCCGCTAACTTCGCCCGCACCACCTCTTCGGGAAGATCGTGGGTCATGGCATCGATAAATGTCACATCGGTGTACCCACCGGCCTTGAGATAGCCTGTGAGGTAAGCCACCCAGGCCGGCGGCCAATTCCCAGCAATCTCAGCACCACCGGAGTGGTAATTCGGATGGATCAACACAACACGCATGGCACTCCCCTTGCGCCGTTGGGCGCTTGTTAACGTAAGACCAAGTTAACGCAGAGGGTGTCAATAAATCTTGACACCGATCAAGGGGGCGCGTTTTAGAGGGGAAAGTTAGGCGCCTGGCCTGAGCCGCGGGCGTGGGAGCCCTGCGATCCGTCGCGCTGTCGGATCAACGCCATGTAACGGCGGGCATTCCAAAACGCGACCAACGGTGAATGATCGCCGGCACCAGGCGCCACCTGTGTCAGCCGTTTCAACACAAAGCGTACCTCAGCGGAAACGGAGAAATCGTCGTCAATCGCGATGGGCACACCATGCAAGGCAGGCTGATCGAGCTGGCCGCGCTGAATAGCTTCTTGGATTTTGTGTTCAGCAACAACGTCAAAAATAGTCATGGCACGCGCAATCGATTGGTTAAAACAGTCCAGGAATAAAACGCTGGGTTCGCCGCATGTAATCAGCATAGCCCTCGTAGACCCCGGACAAAAGACGCTCCTCCACGATCGCCTTTAAGAGCAACACTCCAAACAGCAGCGCCGCCGCAAGCCAGGTCGTGATCGACGGGGCGGCGAGAGCGCAGCCCAGCCCAAACACAATCACAGCGGTGTACATCGGATGGCGAACCCGCCGATAGATTCCGTGCTCAACAAGGCGCCCTCCCGATTTGGGATTGGGGCGAATATTAAAATTCCCCGGCGGGTTAGCCATCAGTGCCAAGAGGCCCATGACCGCCGATGCTGCAAAAGCCAAGCCTACCTCCCACCGGCCCGCACGCAGCGCGTCGATCGGGCCGGAGATGAGCACGAGCAACAGGATCAGGCCGAACTGCAGCAGTACAAGCAGATTCCCTTGAATGCGTTGTGATGTGCTTGCGGTAAAGGAGGACATAGATCTTCAACATGCGGTGTGGAGCCGCATCATTGAAACCCAAAGACTACCGCTTTGCAATACACCCTGGATAGACGATCCCACTAAAACTTGTTAGCCTGCTTGCATGCGTTTTTCTCAACGTCTCGTGATTTTTCCCCTCGTGTGGGCCGGTCTGTTTTCACCTGCAGCCCAGGCTGCGCCTATGGGCCGGGTCAACACCCAGGACTGGACACTCACGCTGGTCATCAATCGCGGCGGCGCCCTCGAAGAAAGATTGAGCCAGTTTCCAACGCGACGGGCCTGCTATGACGCCATGCATGCGCGCATCCAAGAGACTCGCCGAACCAGGGGACATTCTGCGGCGGGCATCTGTCTGAAAATGTTTGTGGGAGCGCAGGCTGCACTCTCTGATGCGGATGACCTCTTTACCGCAACAACGACAGCTGATACGCCAACACGATCAGTCCGAGAAACATCGTCAGTGATATCGCAAGCCAACGACGAACAGATCGCCGTGCAATAGGAGAGTCCTCTCCAAGTTCGTATCGATAACGCTCGGTGTGAATTGATGCCATCGGCACCGATTCGGACACCAAGGCAGCCTCCACCGAGTCGGCCATGGCCACAGGCCCGCACACCATACAACACAGATCAGGCCCGGCAAGATGAATCCCTGCACGCCGGCAGGCCGCCACGACGAACACACCATCACACCGGCCCACCGCCCCGGTCCAATGGGCATCCGGAACCGCAACGATCCGCTCTTCAGTCAATCGTGCCAGACGGTGGTGTGCCGTGATGGGTACCAAATCAATCTGTTCATCCGGAGTCTGCGTGGCGTAGAGCAATAAAAATTGTCGGGTGTCGCCCCGCTCCACAGCATCCACTAACAGAGAAATGATGGGGGCGATTCCTATTCCACCGGCAATCATCACCACCGTCTTGGCGGAATCGGGAATTTGAAAATCGCCGTATGGTCCGTCGAGGTAAATACGCTCGCCAGGTGAAGCCTGGGTCAATGCAGAAGAAAACTCACCCGCTTCTTTGATCAAAAAGGCCAGCTCATCTGCGTTGCGCGAGGCCCATGCGAGCGAGAACGGATGGTCCGCTCGTTTCCACGGCGTGCCACGCTTTAGCCAAAAAAACTGGCCTGGCATAGGTCGAGGAATCTTGCGGCCTTCTGCTCGGAGCTGGAGCTGCCAGATCTGACGGGCGACGGGTTGAACCGATACAACGCGATAGGGCTGATGCCATTGAAGTGCTGGCCGAACCAGGCCGAGAAACAGCATGATCGCCACGGCGACCCCAAAGAAGATCCACCATACTGTGGCCACCCAGCCAATCGATGCATACCACCCCGCATGCAAGGTGTGGTGCAGACCAAACACAACCACCACAGCGGCTAAGACTGCATGCCAGTGACGCCACCGATCGTAACGACGGCCGACACGATGGCGTTCAATAGCCAACACTACCAAGGCGATTAAGGCACCCCACGCCACGCCCCCAGACAACAGCGAAGCGCCATCAAGGCCCAGCGTATCGGCCCGATGCTCACCAGGCCGACCAATATTTCCCCAAAGACTGTACAAAAAGGGATGGGCCACCAAGAAGACTGCACCGGTCCGCGCAAACAGCTGATGGGTCTGCATAACCTGATCACAGCCGAAGAGGTTTGCGATGAACCGCACCCTGCAAATCACCAGGTACTCCAAGAAGATGAGTGCAAATCCAACGATGGCCAGCGCGGAGGCAACGTTATCTTGAAATGAACGGCCCATATGGGTCGCCGGCAGTGGCACCACCCACAATGCCAAGAGCACTGCGAAGGGCACCACGCCATAGAGCCCCGCGAACAACCACCTCAGGGCAGCCCGCATCTACGCCTTAGGGAGTCGAGAGCTTCATGATGCAGGACGCCCTAGATTCTCCGCCGCACGGTCTTGGTAGGTGGTGTAGCGCAACGCAGT
>JBDLRC010000210.1:0-7281 GCA_039800265.1 Pseudomonadota bacterium | reverse complement strand
CGTCTGGGTTGCCGACACGGCGGCGTACTTTGCGGGCCGTGCCTTTGGCCGCCACAAGCTCGCGCCGAAGGTGAGCCCCGGGAAGACCCGTGAGGGCGTTGCCGGAGCCCTAGCAGGAACGCTGCTTTTAGCCATCGTATTGGCTCCGATGCCTTGGACATCGCAGGCTAATCCGGCTGGAAATTTATTTTCCTTCCTGGTGCTGCATCTTGGCTGGGCGGTGACACTGATCGTGGTGGTCATGATCACGCTGATCAGTGTGACGGGGGATCTCTACGAATCACTGCTCAAGCGTCTGGCCAATGTCAAAGATTCTGGGTCCTTGTTGCCCGGGCACGGAGGGGTATTGGACCGTGTCGATGCATTGATCGCGGTGTTTCCGGTGACAATGGGCATTGTGAGTCTGATTCAGTCGGGCGCGTTTTAGGGAGGCATCACAGGTGGTCAAACGGTTGGCAGTGCTGGGTGCAACGGGATCCATAGGGCAGAGCACGCTCGATCTGGTAGCCCATCACCCGGAGCGTTTCACTGTGACGGTCTTAACCGCGCACCGCCAGGTTGAACCGATGGTTGCCCTGTGCGAGCGTTTCGCCCCCAAGATGGTCGTGATGAGCGACCCGGCAGCGGCCCATGCGCTGCGTCAGCGACTTTCCGCAGTGACGTGGGCCTCGGGCATCACGGTTGCCGATGGTCCGTCTGCGCTGTCCGAATCGGTTGGCCGTGATGACGTGGATCTGGTGGTCGCCGGTATCGTTGGGGCAGCGGGACTCTCCGCAGCCATCACTGCGGCCTATGCCGGCAAAACCATCTTGCTGGCCAACAAAGAGGCCCTTGTCATGGCCGGCGTGCTGATGGTCAATGCTGCCAAGGCCGGCGGGGCCACTGTCTTGCCGATCGACAGCGAGCACAACGCAATCTTTCAGTGTCTGGGTGAAAACTACCGCTGTTTTGCTCGGCCGGCAGGCGTTACGCGTATTTTGCTCACAGCATCTGGGGGCCCGTTTCGTACATGGGAAAAAGACCGCATTGATGCGGCCACAGTCCACGAGGCGATCCATCATCCCAACTGGTCGATGGGCAGGAAGATTTCGGTCGACTCCGCGACCATGATGAACAAAGGCCTTGAGCTGATTGAAGCCCACTGGCTCTTCGCGATGCCCGAGGGGGATATCGACGTGGTGATTCACCCTCAGAGCGTGGTGCATTCGATGGTGGAATTCGAAGACGGTTCGACCTTGGCGCAGATGGGCGCCCCCGACATGCGCACGCCCATTGCATGTGCGATGAGTTGGCCGCAGCGTATCGAAACGCCTGTTCAACGGCTGGACTGGAAGGCTGCGCGCAAGCTTGATTTCGAGCCGCCCGACCATGCCCGTTTTCCGTCGCTGGAATTGGCCAGGGCCAGCCTGCGTTCCGGTGGCACGGCCTCAGCGGTGATGAATGCTGCCAATGAAATCGCGGTGGACGCATTTCTCAACGAACGACTGCGGTTTGGTCAGATTTTTCAAGTGGTGGAGCACACGCTCGAACGTCTGACAGGCAAAGCGTCCGCCGTGCCCGACAGCCTCGAATCCTTGCTGTCGGTGGATGATGAGGCAAGGCGTACTGCCCAGCACTATTGCGAGCAGCTTGCGGCATGACCACCATTCTTTATTTCCTACTTGCCATTGGCATCTTGGTGTTTGTGCATGAGATGGGCCACTACCTTGCCGCCCGTCAATGCGGCGTTCAGGTCCTGCGATTCTCGATTGGGTTCGGAAAAGAACTGATCAAAATCACCTCGAAGGACTCCGGTACCGAGTGGGTGGTGGCTGCTATCCCGTTGGGCGGCTACGTCAAGATGAACGATGCGTCGTTTGAGTCCAAGCGATTGGCGGCGAGGGCCTGGATTGTTTTTGCCGGTCCGCTGGCCAATCTTGTGTTTGCGGCGCTGGCCTATGGAACCTTGTTTTCCATGGACCGAGAGGAGCCCCAGGCGGTCTTGGCCCAGCCTGAGGCCCGGTCGCCGGCTGCCGAGGCAGGCCTTACGGCGGGGGACCGTCTTGTGGCGGTTGGGTCGCATCCTGTGCAAAGCTTTAACGATGTCCGTTGGCGCATAGCGCAGGCGCTTATGGGTGACGGCGCTTCGTCGACGGCACTGAAGATTGATCGCGGCGGCCGCATCATGGATGTCTCGGTTCAAGTACCGGCATCCAACGCAGGCGACGGCACAGTCGATCCTGCCAAGACGATGGCCATGATGGGCCTTACACCCCTCAGTGCATCGGTAAAGGTCATGCGACTGCAAGAAGGCAGTGTGGCGGAGAAGGCAGGCCTGCGGGCCGGCGACCGGATCCGTAAGGTGGCCGGCGAAGAGGTCTCGCAGCCCGACGTGGTGATTGCCCGAATCCAGGCCTCGCGTGGGCAGCCCGTGGAGTTGATTGTTGATGACGGCAGCGTGTTGGAGCGCGTGATGGTCACGCCCAAACCGGGGTCGGATGGGGTCTACCGCATCGGTGCCGTTGTGGGTGGTGATGTGGCCACGGTCGTGGTTCGGGATAGCCCGCTTGATGCCGTGCAAAAAGGCGTGGTCCGTACCTGGGAGATGACAGGGCTAACCTTTAAGGCCCTGGGACGCATGGTGACAGGCGACATGTCGTGGCGTCAGATCAGCGGCCCGGTCACCATTGCCGATGCGGCCGGCCAATCAGGCAGCAATGGACTCAAGGCGTTTATCGGATTCCTGGCGCTGATCAGCATCAGTATTGCGGTGCTCAATCTGCTTCCCATACCCATGCTGGACGGGGGCCACCTGATGTACTACCTGTGGGAGGCTCTGCGCGGGAGCCCGCTTCCTGCCGAGATTCAGGATGCCGGCCGGCGCCTTGGGGTGGCACTGATTATCATGTTGACCGTAGTCGCGTTATTTAACGATTTCGCCCGGCTCGCCGGGCTATAGGAATTTGACTGTTGAAACCTCGCCACACCCAGCATGGCCTATCGCTGCAGCTTTCCGCGACCGCGGTTGGGCTGCTGATCATCTTTAATCCTCTGGCGGTTCCTGCGCTTGCCCAGCCGCTGAACTCGGCAACGGCCCAGGCGCCGTCTACCCCGCTCGAAGGTGTGGTGATACGCGATGTGCGGATTGAGGGTCTGCAACGGATCGAGCCCGGAACGGTGTTTTCCTACCTGCCGATTCAGATCGGCGACCGCGTGACCGAGCAGGGCACCGCCGAGGCGGTGCGGGTGCTGTTTACCACGGGCTTTTTTAAAGACGTGCGCATTGAGTTGGACCGGGATGTGCTGGTGATCGCGGTCGAAGAGCGCCCCGCGATCGGCATCTTGGAGATCAGTGGATCCAAGGAATTCGACAAAGAACAGCTGATCAAGGCGCTGCGCGACACCGGTCTTGCCGAATCCCGAATTTTTGATCGGGCATTGTTGGACCGTGCCGAACAGGAACTGAAACGGCAATACCTAGGCCGCGGCAAGTACAACGTCAAGATTGTCTCCACAGTGACACCTCTGGAGCGCAACCGTGTGGGCATTCAGATTGCAATCGATGAAGGCGAAGATGCCCGCATCAAGTCGATATCGATCGTAGGCGCGAAAGCGTTTAAAGAGTCGACCCTGCGCGATGAGTTCAAGCTGTCGACGCCGACGTGGATGTCGTGGTACACCAAGGCCGATCAATACTCACGTCAGAAGCTCACCGGTGACCTCGAGGCGCTTCGGTCGTTTTATTTGAACCGGGGCTACCTTGAGTTTGCGATTGATTCCACGCAGGTTTCAGTCTCCCCCGACCGTAAGGATGTATTCATCACCATCGTGATCAACGAGGGTGAGCGTTTCGTGGTCAAAGATGTCGGCCTGGTGGGTGACCTTTTGGGCCGCGATGAGGAATTAAAGAAGTTGATCACGGTGAAGTCTGGTGATGTCTTTTCCAACGAAAAGCTTCAAAACGTCAGCAAGGCCATCAATGATCGTCTGGGCGAGCTCGGCTATGCCTTTTCCAGTGTGACGCCTGTACCCCAGATCAACCGCGAGACCCGCGAGGTAACGTTTGCCATGCAGGTCGATCCGGGCCGTCGGGTCTACGTACGCAACATCAACATCAGCGGGAATTCCAAAACCCGCGACGAGGTCATTCGCCGGGAAATGCGGCAGTTTGAGGCATCGTGGTACGACGCCGATCGCATCAAACTCTCGCGCAACCGAATTGATCGTCTCGGGTATTTCAAAGAGGTGGGTATCGACACGTCGCCGGTGCCGGGCACGGGCGACCAGGTCGATGTCAACGTCAAAGTGGAGGAACGGCCACTGGGCGCGCTCACGCTGGGCATTGGATTTTCCAGTACCGACAAGCTGGTTTTGTCAGGGTCGATCACGCAACAAAATTTTATGGGTACCGGCACCAATGTGTCGCTCGAAGTCAACAGCAGCAAGCTTCGGCAGACCCTTGCCGTCAGCCACGTGGATCCCTACTGGACCGATGATGGCGTGAGCCGCGCCATCGATGTGTACACCCGTAAATTTCAGCCCGATGAGCTTGAAGTAGCCAACCGCTACTCCGTGACCTCGCAGGGCCTGGGCATTCGGTTTGGTATTCCGTACACCGAAGAAGACCGTATCTTCTTGGGTGGTAACTTTGAGACCAACAAGTATGGTGGTAATCAGTCGGAGTGGCCCAATCGCATCAAGACGGAGGTCGCGAATTTCGGGACCTCGACACTGGATGCTTACTCCCTCACGCTGGGCTGGTCACGCGATTCACGCGACAGCGCACTTGCGCCGACCCGTGGGCGGCAGCAATACGTAAATCTGGATTACGCGACCCCGATTGGCAAACTTGAATACGTACGGGTCAACTATGGCCATCAGTGGTTCTATCCGCTGACCCGTAGCATCACGTTTGCCATCAATGGCGAGGTGGGCTGGGGTGTTGGCATCGGCGGCAAAGACTATCCAATTCTTAAAAATTACTACGTGGGCGGTATCGGGTCGGTCCGGGGCTTTCAGGGCGGCGGTATCGGTACACGTGACATCGACGACGCCTCATTGGGCGGCAACCGCAAGCTGGTGCTCAATACGGAACTGCTCTTTCCGTTGCCGGGCATGACCCAAGATCGAACCATTCGTTGGTTTACCTACTTTGACACCGGATCGGTCTGGCAAGAAGGCGAAAAAGTACAGCTTGGCGATATGCGGGCCTCGGTCGGTATTGGCCTGTCATGGCTGTCTCCCGTGGGCCCGTTAAAGCTCAGCATCGGAAATGCCATCAAGAAAGAGCCCTACGATAAGACGCAGCGCTTCCAGTTCCAGATTGGAACCGGTTTCTAAGTCGTGAGAAAATCGGACCATTCATTCACAAGGAGCGCATGCAGAACCATGCCAGACCATTGCACTAAACGCTGGAGCCGGTGGGGTGCCACCCTGATGTTCGTCGCCGGTATCGTGGTGTCGCCGTTTGCGCATGCGCAGGATTCCAAAATTGGTTTTGTGAACACCGAGCGCATTCTGCGTGAGTCAGCCCCTGCCAAGGCATCGCAACAAAAGCTGGAACAGGAATTCGCCAAGCGCGAGAAGGCAATCCAAGAGAGTGCGACCAAGCTCAAAGAGCTCACCGCAAAGCTTGAACGCGACGCAGCCGTCATGGCCGAGTCGGAGCGTGGCAAGCGCCAACGCGAGGCGGCGGAGCTTGAGCGTGATCTGCAGCGTCGGCAGCGCGAGTTTCGTGAGGATCTGAATCAACGTCGTAATGAAGAGCTCGCACAGGTTATTGAGCGGGCCAATCGTGTGATCCGTCAGATCGCGGAAGCCGAGAAGTACGACATCATCTTCCAAGAGGCGGTCTATGCCTCGCCCCGCATTGACATTACCGAAAAGGTGCTGCGGGCGCTGAACAGCTCGGCCCGCTGATGTTTGTCACCGCCAAGGAACTGGTTGATCAGTTCGGTGGGCGGTTGGATGGGGATCCGACCACCCGGATCTTCCGGTTTGCCGGGCTGGCCAAGGCCCACCTGGGTGAGGGCAGTTTCTTGGCCAATCCAAAGTACGCTGATCAGCTCCGCGTGACACGCGCGTCGTTGGTGATCCTTCGCGAGGCAGGCAGCGCCCGGGACCAGGGGCTTACCTGTGCCCTGATTGAGACACCCGATCCTTACCTCTACTTTGCGCGCGCAGCCCAATGGATGCTGGCGCGGTTACGCGAAACATCTGTGCCGCACACCGTGGTTGACCCCACGGCCAGCGTCGATGCCACCGCGGTGATCGGTGCACGCGTGCGCATTGGGCCCCAGGTCGTGATTGGCGCCAAGGCCGTGATTGAAGACGGCTGCGATATCGGTGCGGGCTGCGTGGTGGGAGACCAGGTCCACATCGGTTCGGGAAGCCGGCTGTATCCCCGTGTGGTGATTTATTCGGATTGCCGCATTGGCGCCCGCACGATCATTCACAGCGGCGCCGTGATCGGCGCTGACGGCTTTGGTTTTGCACCTCAGGCCGATCGCTCGTGGCTAAAAATTCCCCAAGTGGGCGGCGTCGTGATTGGTGATGATGTTGAAATCGGAGCCAACACCACCATCGATCGGGGCACCTTGGACGACACCCGCATCGGCCATGGCGTGAAGCTCGACAACCAGATTCAGATCGCCCACAACGTGCAGATCGGTGATCACACCGCGATGGCGGCCTGTGTGGGCGTGGCCGGAAGTGCCTCGATTGGAGCGTTCTGTCAGATCGGGGGTGCGGCGGGTATTCTTGGCCACCTGAGCATTGCCGACGGAACGGTGATTGGCCCCATGAGCCTGGTCATGTCGAGCATTACCGAAGCCGGAAAGTATGTTGGCATCTATCCATTGCAGGCCCAACACGATTGGGAGCGAAGCGCCGCAGTTGTCAAACGGCTGCCCGAACTACGACGTCAGATCATGAACAAAGGTTGAATTATGGAAATCCGAGAAATTCTGGACACCTTGCCCCACCGTTACCCGTTTCTGTTGGTCGACAAGGTCAATGAGATGGTTGTGGGTGAGCGTATCGTCGCCCAGAAAAATGTCTCCATCAATGAAGAATTCTTCAACGGCCACTTCCCGCACTTTCCGGTGATGCCTGGTGTCTTGATCGTGGAGGCCTTGGCCCAGGCGGCAGGCATTCTGTCGTTTAAGACCATGGGCAGCACATCCGATGAAAACTCGGTCTACTTTTTTGTTGGCATCGACAACTGCAGGTTTAAACGGCCCGTGGTGCCGGGTGACATTCTGATGTTGCACGTCACGATCGAGCGGCAGTCACGGCTGCTTT
>JBDLRC010000209.1:0-2888 GCA_039800265.1 Pseudomonadota bacterium | reverse complement strand
CTGCAGGCCGTCGTCTCAAGCTCTCAGAACATCATGTTGGGCGATGCAGATTTCGGCATCGGCGGCGGTGTGGAAGTCATGAGCAAAGGCGGGTACCTCAGCCCGGCGCTGCGTAATGGCGCGCGCATGGGCGACAGCAAAATGATTGACATGATGGTGGCCACCCTGACCGACCCGTTCGGTGTGGGCCATATGGGCATCACGGCAGAAAACCTTGCGAGCAAGCATGGCCTTACGCGTGAAATGCAGGATGCGTTCGCGCTCGAATCACAAAACCGTGCCGCCAAGGCCATCGCCGAGGGCCGTTTCAAAGGCCAAATCGTGCCGATCACGATTGCCAGCAAAAAAGGCGATGTGGTGTTCGACACCGACGAGCATCCCCGCGCCACGACCATGGAAAAGCTCGCCGCCATGAAGCCCGCCTTCAAAAAAGACGGTTCCGTGACTGCGGGTAATGCATCGGGCATCAACGATGCGGCGGCCTTTTTGGTGCTGGCCGAAGCCGGCGCCGCCGCAAAGGCTGGTGCAACGCCCATGGCCCGTGTGGTCAGCTACGCCGTGGCCGGTGTGCCCAACGACGTGATGGGCGAAGGCCCGATCCCAGCGACCCAGATCGCACTGAAGCGCGCTGGATTGACCATCGACAAAATCGATGTGATCGAGTCCAACGAGGCTTTCGCCGCACAGGCCCTGACGGTGAACAAGGTGCTCGGACTTGATCCCGCCAAGGTCAACGTCAATGGCGGTGCGATTGCTCTGGGCCATCCGGTCGGGGCCACAGGATCGGTCATCGCCACCAAGTGCATTCACGAGATGCACCGTGTCAATGGCAAGTACGGCCTGGCCACGATGTGTATCGGTGGCGGACAGGGTATTGCCGTGATCTTTGAAAAGCTCTGATCCCAAACGGTAGGGCACGCGCCCAAAACGAAAGGACGCTAAGGCGTCCTTTCTTACAATTGCACTAGTTTACATAATACACATTATACGACACCAAAGTTACTGCACGCCCTGGACCTCGACACCCGTAGAGGGCTGCACCGCAGGAGGCAACGCGGGTCCCTCCTGGCCACTGCCCACAGCCGACGATGGCTGAACTGTCACCACTTCGCCCCCAGATTGGATCACAACCTCTTTTAAAGTGGCATCCGGTGCCACTTGAGGTACGTTCGATAAGTATCTGTTCAGAAATGATATTTCCTGGAGCTCGAGCCAGAACGCCAGATCTTGATTCTTGTTCTCTTGGGCATAGTCACGGGCCGTCATGCCGGACTGGCTGGTCTGGGTTGGGTCAGCGCCAAGCTCTAACAATGCGGCGGCTGCATCCCGGTGGTTGAAGCGAGCGGCCATCATCAGTGGTGTCGTGCCGTTTGGGCTAGCCGCATCCACATAGGCGCTTTTGTCAAGTAGGAGCCGAATCAGGCCCGTCTGGCCGGCTGTCGCCGCATAGTGCAGGGCGGACCACCCTGCCCGGTTCACCTCGGCACCGAGCTCGATCAGACGCTGAGCGACAGTAAGGCTCCCCTTCATCGCGGCGACCATCAGGGCGGTTTCCCCCAGCTGGTTTTCATAGTTCAAGACGGCAGTGGTTTGCCACTTCGGCAGGTCCAAGAGCCGCAACGCCATCGCTTCACCCTCATCCCGAATGGCGATCATCAAAAGGTTGTTGCGAAGGTCATCCCGGGTACGCTCATCGAGGCCGAGCTCGGGCATACGGGCCACGAAGGTCAGGTCATTGGCCCGCACCGCAAGACCAAAGGCCTGAAGTACATCTCGGGCCTGGACCGACAGCGTGATCAGCCCCAGGCCGACGGCGCAGGCGACAGGCGGTAGCCACGCGTTGAGTGGACCTAACCGCCTAGGCATGGCCCACCAGCTGGCCAGCAGCAAACCGTTCGAAGTTGGCCGACGTGACGCGGGCCACCTCTTCAACCGATACACCCTTTAGCTCCGCCACCCGCTGGGCGACCAAGGCGACATACGCCGGCTCGTTGACCTTTCCTCGGTGCGGTGCCGGTGCCAGAAAGGGAGCATCGGTCTCGATCATCAGGTGCTCGAGCGGTATTTCTTGGGCCACCTGATGGACCTGTTTGGCATTTTTGAAGGTCACGATGCCGGAGAGCGAGATTAAAAAGTTCATGGCGATGGCTGACCGGGCAACCTCCACCGACTCGGTAAAACAGTGCATCACCCCGCCTACCTCCTGCGCACCCTCCTCGGCCAGGATACGAAGGGTGTCATCGGCCGCATCGCGCGTGTGGATGATCAGTGGCTTCTTTAGTGCACGCGCTGCGCGGATATGGGTACGGAAACGCTGGCGCTGCCACTCGAGATCCCCGTCTTTTCCATCCCCTTCCCTGCGGTAATAGTCCAGACCGGTCTCGCCAATGGCGATCACCTTGGGGTCATCGGCAAGGTGGATCAGCCGATCCACGGTCGGCTCCTCGATGCCTTGATTGTCCGGATGCACTCCCACCGAGGCCTGCAGAAATTCATAGGGGCGCGTCATGGCAATGACACGCTCGGATTCTTCCAGGGTCGTGCAGATGTTGAGCGCTTTGGCCACGCCGGCCGCCCGCATGCGATCCAGAACCCCTTGAGGATCTTCCACGAGTCCTGGGTAATTGAGGTGGCAGTGCGAATCAACGAAGTGAGGGGTCATCGGAGGGTCAGGTCAGTCTTGGGCAACCAGTGCCCGGCGGTAGCGATCAAAAATAGACTCGTAAAACAGCTTGGGATTCAGTGGATGTTCGGCGATGCCGCGAATTTTCTGCAATTCTGACAAGGTCTGGGCCCAGGATTGGGGGGATCGGATCCTCAGCGCCTGTTGCCTCAGGGCAGCGTCGTGTTCGGGGAAGGCGCGGGCCGCAAGCCCTGCCCTGACCCGC
>JBDLRC010000208.1:0-3693 GCA_039800265.1 Pseudomonadota bacterium | reverse complement strand
GCGCCGCCATCAACCCCATGTACGCCGCGCTTAAAGAGCGCCAGTCCATTAGCCACATCCTTGCACGCCACGTCGAAGGCGCCTCACACATGGCCGAGGGCTCCACCCGTGCAGCACCCGGCAACATCGGTGTCTGTATCGGCACCTCGGGCCCTGCGGGCACCGACATGATCACCGGTCTTTACTCCGCGATCGCCGATTCGATCCCCATTCTCTGCATCACGGGCCAGGCCCCGCGTGCACGTTTGTACAAAGAAGACTTTCAGGCCGTGGACATCGAGAGCATTGCCAAGCCGGTGACCAAGATGGCCGTGACCGTGCGTGAACCGGCCCAGGTGCCCCGCGTGTTCCAGCAGGCCTTTCACCTGATGCGCTCAGGCCGCCCCGGCCCCGTGCTGATTGATCTGCCCTTCGATGTGCAGATGGCCGAAATCGAATTCGACATCGACACCTACGAGCCGCTGCCGGTCTACAAGCCCGCAGCATCGAAGAAACAAGTTGAAAAAGCCATCGACATGCTGCTGGCTGCCGAGAAGCCCGTGATTGTTGCGGGTGGCGGCATCATCAACGCCGACGCCTCCAAACTGTTGGTGGAATTTGCTGAGCTTATGAACGTGCCGGTGATTCCCACCCTGATGGGCTGGGGCACGATCCCGGATGACCATCCGCTCATGGCCGGCATGTGCGGTCTGCAGACCAGCCACCGCTACGGCAACGCCACAATGCTCGCCTCCGACTTTGTGCTGGGCATCGGCAACCGCTGGGCTAACCGTCACACCGGTTCGGTCGAGGTCTACACCAAGGGCCGCAAGTTTGTGCACGTGGATATCGAGCCCACGCAGATCGGCCGTGTGTTCATGCCCGACTACGGCATCGTGTCCGACGCCAAAGCAGCCCTTGAGCTCTTTGTGGAAGTCGCACGTGAGCGCAAGGCTGCCAACAAGCTTCGCAATTACAACGACTGGGTGTTCCGTTGCCAGGAGCGCAAAAAACTCATGCACCGCAAGACCCACTACACCGAGACACCGATCAAGCCCATGCGTGTCTATGAAGAGATGAACAAGGCATTCCCGCGTGACACGATCTATGTCACCACGATTGGCCTGTCGCAAATCGCCGGTGCACAGTTCTTAAACGTGTACGGCCCCCGCCAGTGGATCAACTGCGGCCAGGCCGGCCCCCTGGGCTGGACCATCCCGGCTGCGCTTGGCGTCGTTGCTGCAGATCCAACCCGCACCGTGGTGGGCTTATCGGGCGACTACGACTTCCAGTTCTTGATTGAAGAACTCGCCGTGGGCGCACAGTTCCGTCTGCCTTATGTGCAGGTGTTGGTGAACAACAGCTACCTTGGCCTGATTCGCCAGGCACAGCGTAACTTCGACATGGATTTCAACGTGCAGCTTGCCTTTGAAAACCAAAACATCGATGACCCCGTGCTCAAGGGCTACGGCGTGGACCATCAGGCCGTTGTCGTGGGCCTGGGTTGCAAGGCCATGCGCGTGACCGATCCCGAGAAAATCGGCGATGCCCTGCAGCAGGCCCAGGCCATGGCACAGGAATTCCGCGTGCCGGTGGTGGTCGAGGTGATCCTGGAAAAAGTCACCAACATTGCGATGGGCACTGAAATCGACAATGTGAACGAGTTTGAAGAAATCGACTGCCGTCACCCCGAGGGCCGCGAAGGACTTAAACTTGCGGGTCTTTTGGAGTAATCCACACGCCTGCCCGGCACGGACGCCGGGCTAAGGAACCCCTCCGATCGCTTCCTGGCCTTGGGCCTCGAAGCGATCGTGTTTTATACGCCTCTTTGCAAAGGAAGTGATATGCCGAAGTTTGCTGCCAACCTGACCATGCTCTTTAACGAGGTGCCGTTTTTGGATCGCTTCGACAAAGCAGCCCAAAATGGTTTTACTGCTGTCGAGTTTCTATTTCCCTATGGCTTTGCGGCAGCCGACATCAAAGAGCGCCTCGCACGCAATAACCTGACCCTGGTCTTGCACAACCTTCCTGCAGGCGACTGGGATGCCGGCGAGCGCGGCATTGCCTGCCACCCGGATCGCGTCGACGAATTCCGCCAGGGGGTGGCCAAGGCCATTGAATACGCCAAGGCGCTCGGTGTGGGCCAGCTGAACTGCCTGGCCGGCAAAACACCGGCCGGTGTTGCGGCCGACGTGGTGCGCAAAACATTCGTGGAGAACCTTCGCTTTGCTGCGGGCGAGCTCAAAAAAGCCGGCTTAAAGCTTCTGATCGAACCGATCAACACCTTTGATATCCCTGGCTTTTACCTCTGCGGCACGCAGCAGGCCCTCGCCATCATGGATGAAGTCGGCGCCGACAATCTTTTCTTGCAATACGACATCTACCACATGCAACGCATGGAGGGCGAACTCTCGGCCAGCATGCAGCGTCATCTCGCGCGCATCGCACACCTGCAGCTCGCCGACAATCCCGGCCGTAACGAGCCCGGCACCGGCGAAATCAACTACGCGTTTCTGTTTTCATTCATCGATAAAATCGGCTACACGGGATGGATTGGCTGCGAATACAAGCCCGCCACCACCACCGAGGCCGGCCTGGGCTGGCGCGCCCTGGCCAAATAAGCCGGTGCATCACTCCACACCACTTAGATTCGTTTCACCACCATAAGGAAAAACATCATGTCGCAACCCCTCAATGTTGGTTTTGTTGGCCTGGGCATCATGGGTGCCCCCATGTGCGGCCATCTGATCGCCGCTGGCCACAACGTGTTTGTCTCGACCCGCAGCAAAGTGCCCGACAGCATTGCGCAGACCAAGGCCGTCGTATGCAGCTCACCCAAAGAGGTTGCCGAGAAGGCCGACATCATCATCACGATGGTACCCGACACCCCCGATGTTGAAAAAGTACTCTTTGGCGATAACGGTATTGCCAAAGGCATCTCCAAAGGCAAAGTGGTGGTGGACATGAGCTCCATCTCGCCGATTGCCACCAAAGAATTCGCTCAAAAAATCAATGCTCTCGGTGCGGAGTATCTTGATGCACCCGTTTCAGGCGGCGAAGTCGGCGCCAAAAACGCAGCGCTGACCATCATGGTTGGCGGATCGGAAGCCACCTTTGAGCGCGTAAAGCCTCTCTTTGAAAAAATGGGCAAGAACATCACCCTGGTGGGTGGCAACGGCGATGGCCAAACCGCCAAAGTGGCGAATCAGATCATCGTGGCCTTGAACATCGAGGCCGTCTCCGAGGCCCTGCTGTTTGCAGCCAAGGCCGGCGCTGACCCCGCGAAGGTACGTCAGGCACTGATGGGCGGATTTGCAGCCTCGCGTATTTTGGAAGTCCACGGCGAGCGCATGATCAACCGCACGTTCAATCCCGGATTCCGCATTGAACTGCACCAGAAAGACTTGAACTTGGCGCTGCAAAGCGCACGTGCAATGGGCGTCTCGTTGCCCAACACTGCCACCGCCCAAGAGCTCTTCAATGCCTGCGCCGCCAACGGCGGAAGTGCGTGGGACCATTCTGCGATGGTTCGCGCCCTGGAAAAGCTGGCCAACTTCGAAATCGGCCAGGCCAAGTAATTGACATAAAAACACCGCCGTGACAGCCGGTAGTGTTGATGTGCTGCATGGCTCACGCGGGTCCTTCGGGGCCCGCGTTTTTTTAGGCGCTGTAGACCGGGTAGTCGGTGTAGCCCTTCTCTCCCCCGGCATAAAA
>JBDLRC010000207.1:0-4176 GCA_039800265.1 Pseudomonadota bacterium | reverse complement strand
TTCATCTCGCTGAAATTACTGCTTGCAATTGCCCAGAGCGGATCGATCACCAAGGCGGCCGAGAGCCTGCACCTTGCCCTCGGCGCCGCGAGCACCCGCATTCGTGGTCTCGAAGAACGGATGGGCGTGGCCTTGCTGGTGCGGCATGCGCGTGGGGTAAGGTTCACCGAGGCCGGCAGCGCAGTGCTGCACCATGCGCGCTCCATCGAACGCGAGCTGGCCCAGATGGAATTTGAGGTCAGTGACTTTGCGGCGGGCATCACGGGCCACGTGCGGATTGTGGCCAACGCGAGCTCGATCGCTACGGTGTTGCCTGCGGATTTGACGGCCTTTCTGAAACGGCATCCACGTGTGCGGATTGATTTGTCCGAGCACACGAGCCGTGACATCCAGCAACTCGTTTCGGATGGGGATGCTGACATCGGTGTGTTTGCGGGGGAGGTGACGCGCAGTGATCTGCAGGTCCTGCCGTACCACCATGACACCCTGGTGGTGATGGTGCCCAGCGATGCACGTTGGTCCAAGGCCCGGGCGATCACGCTGGAGGAGTTGCTCTCCGAAGATCTGATTCTGCTTCAAGAGGGCGGCTCTATTCAGGAGTGGCTGGTGAACATGGCACGAGGCGTTGGCGTTGCGCCACGCATTCGTGTCCAGGTGAAAGGCTTTGATGCGATCTCGCAGCTGGTCGCCGCAGGCCTTGGTATCACGGTGCTGCCTAAGCGGGTCGCCCAGCGGTTCAGTCGTTTGCTGGGGTTTCGCACGCTACCGATTCAGGGCGTGGACACGCAGCGTGCGCTGTCGATTTGCCACGGGGATTCCAAGCGGATGTCACCGGCGGCAGCCGATCTTCTGGCGTTTTTTACTCAGGCGGTAAAGACTTCGGACGGAACTCGCACAGGTCGTGGATGACACAGCGCCAGCACTCCGGTCGCCGTGCCTTGCACACATAACGTCCATGCAGAATCAGCCAGTGATGGGCATGGCGTCTGAAAGGCTGCGGCACGTGCCGTAGAAGTCGCTGTTCGACCTCCAACACGGTTTTTCCGGTGCCGATGCGTGTGCGGTTGGCCACGCGAAAAATATGGGTGTCCACCGCGATGGTCTCCCAGCCGAAGGCCGTGTTGAGCACCACGTTCGCTGTTTTGCGGCCTACGCCGGGAAGCCGTTCCAACGCCTCGCGACTCTCCGGCACCTGGCCGCCATGTTCACGCACAAGAATGTCGCAGGTCTGGATCAGGTGTCGCGCTTTGGTTCGGTACAGGCCGATCGTGCGAATAAATGGTTCGAGCCCCTCCACGCCCAATGCAAGGATCGACTCTGGCGTGTTGGCGTTTGGAAAGAGGCGTCGGGTTGCCGCATTGACCGATACATCGGTCGCCTGGGCCGACAAGAGCACTGCAGCCAGCAATTCAAAGGGCGTTTTAAATTCCAGCTCAGTGGTTGGGTGCGGATTGCCCGCGGCCAGCCGCTCGAAAATGGCCTGTCGTTTCTCGGCGTTCATGTGCTGCGGGATGCTGCACGTTGTTTCGCCCGTGCCAACACCATCGCCAACTGTCCGGGTGCGGGCGTCTCTGTCGGCGACGCCGCGGCCTCCCGCTGGAGACGACGCTCACGGGCCTCGAATTGCTCACGTGCCCGCAGCGCGTGGGCCTCGGTCCATTCGGCCGGTCCAATGCAATCGGCCATCACGATGCAATCCACGGGGCAGGGTGCAATGCAGAGTTCGCAGCCCGTGCAGCGGTCGAGCAGCACCGTATGCATTGCTTTGAATCCTCCAACGATGGCATCCACAGGGCATGCTTTGATGCAGACGGTGCAGCCAATGCAGCGTGATTCGTCAATCAACGCCCGCTGCCGGGGCCTCTCAATGCCGTGTGTGGGGTTAAGTGGCGCATACGGCTGGCCCGTGATGTCGACAAGACGTCGGATGCCGGCGTCACCGCCGGGCGGGCACTGATTGATCCGGGCTTCACCCTGTGCAAGGGCCTGTGCATAACGCTGGCACGATGGGTATCCACACCGTGTGCATTGCGTCTGCGGCAAGACCGCGTTAATGACGTCGGATAAATTCGGTGATTTTGGGGGCAACCTGTTCACGCCAGCGTCGTCCACTGAAGATCCCATAGTGGCCAGCCTTGGGCACCACCATGTCTTCTTGACGATGGGCAGGAATGCCGGTGCACAAGCTGTGCGCAGCCTGCGTTTGGCCAGGGCCGGAGATGTCGTCGAGTTCACCCTCGACGGTGAGCAGTGCGGTCTGGGTGATGTCCTGTGGCCGAACCGGTTTGCCGCGCACGGTCCAGGTGCCGCGGGGTAATGCATGCTCCTGGAAGACCACACGAATGGTGTCCAAGTAAAACTCTGCGGCCAGGTCGAGTACCGCGGTGTATTCGTCGTAAAAGGCACGGTGACCGTCCGCACTCTCGCCGTCACCCTTGATCAGCTGAAGGTAGTAGTCGTAGTGCGAGGTGATGTGGCGGTTGGGATTCATCGCCACAAAACCCGCGTGTTGTAAAAATCCGGGGTAGACCTTGCGAAGGTAGCCAGGGTACTTTGACGGCACCGTGTAAATCACGTGGTTTTCAAACCAGTCATATGATTTTTGTGTGGCCAGATCGTTGACAGATGTCGGACTTTTTCGGGTATCGATCGGGCCGCCCATCATGATGATGGTGCGTGGCACCGCCGGGTGGCCCTCGCTGGCCATGAGCGATACGGCTGCGAGCACGGGCACAGTGGGCTGGCAGACCGACATCACGTTGAGATCTGGGCTGAGCACCGCAATGAACTCTTTGACGTAGTCCACGTAGTCGTCGAGGTGAAACGGCCCAAGGTTTAGGGGAACCATGCGCGCGTCAATCCAGTCGGTGATGAAGACCTCGTGCTCAAGCAGTAGAGTGCGCACGGTGTCGCGCAGCAGTGTGGCGTGATGGCCCGAGAGGGGAGCTACCAGCAGAATTTTTGGGCGGTCTGCTGCTGGAAGGCCAGCCGGCAGCCCGCGCTTGAAGTGAATCAGTTTGCAAAACGGTTTTTCCAGCACGACATCTTCCACAATCGGCACGTCCACTCCGTCGGCCGTGATGTGCGTGATACCGAACGCGGGTTTTTGATAATCCTTGCCAAGTCGGTGCACCAGATCAAAGGTGGCCGCAAGCCTCTTTGAAAACGGCATGTACGACAGGGGGCTGTACGGATTCGTGTAGAGCTCGGAGCCCGCATTGGCGAGCCGGCTGATGGGCTGCAGAATCGATCGTTGAAATTCGTGGAATTGGTAGAGCACTTAGGCTGCCTCCGGGGTCGCCTGCGAATGTTACCAATAGTTTTCAACTGCAATTTGCCCGGGTGAGGACTGGCGGCTCGTGCGAAACCCACGGGCCTTTAAGACAGCCCGGGTATCGTCGACCATCTGCGGGTTTCCGCACAGCATGATCCGAGAGTTGTCTAGGTCAAGTGCACAGTTGGCAGCAGCTTCGAGCTGGCCGTTGGTGATCAACTCGGTCAGCCGCATGCCCAACGTGCCTGGCACGACCTCGCGTGTGATCACGGGAATGTAGGTGAGTTTGTGGGCGACGTCTTGGAACACATCGTGATGATGGAACGCCTGAACATGATCGCGATAGGCAAGTTCGGCCTGTTCGCGAACACTGTGGACCAAGATTATTTTTTCGAAGTGCTCCCATGTCTCCGGGTCGGCCAAGATGGAGAGAAACGGTGCGAGCCCAGTGCCGGTGGAGAGCAGCCAGAGGTCTTTGCCACCGATAAAACGCGACAGGGTGAGAAAACCATGGTTTTGCTTGTCGATCAGAAGGCTATCCCCGACAGCAAGCCGAGATAACTCAGTGGTGAATTCGCCGTTGGGGACCACGATGGAGTAAAACTCGAGGTCTTCGTCGTAGGGGCCTGACACCATCGAGTAGGCCCGCCACGCCACGGAGCCATCGGGTTTTTCCACGCCAAGCCGGGCAAATTGGCCTGCGGTAAAGCGAAAACCACGCGGTCGCGTGGTTTTAAATGAGAAAAGATGTGGCGTCCAGGGATGGATCCAGGTGATCGACTCGCGGGTGAATTTCTGATCCGCGGTGCTGGTCACCGCTCAAGCAGTCCGCGCTTGTCCTTCACGTCGGCCCACGTGTCGGCGTCTTCAAAATGGGGCTCCATGCGGGTGATGGTGGGCCA
>JBDLRC010000206.1:0-8293 GCA_039800265.1 Pseudomonadota bacterium | reverse complement strand
TACCCGCCACACAATATCGAGATACGGCATACCCGGTTTCACCATCACCATGTCGGCACCTTCTTCAATATCAAGGGCCACCTCACGCAGGGCTTCATTCGTGTTGGCCGGGTCCATCTGATAGGTTTTTTTGTCCGAGGCGCCGAGATTTGCCGCGCTGCCAACGGCATCACGAAAGGGTCCGTAGTAGGCCGAAGCGTATTTGGCGGCATACGACATGATGCGCGTGTGAATGAGTCCCTTGGCCTCAAGTGCATCGCGAATGGCGCCGATGCGCCCATCTTGCATGTCCGACGGGGCCACCATGTCCACACCGGACTGAGCCTGCATCAGCGATTGGGCAACCAGAACACTCACAGTCTCGTCGTTGAGGATTCGGCCCTGCTCATCAATGAGTCCGTCTTGACCATGGCTGGTGTAAGGATCAAGTGCAACATCGGTCATGACTCCGAGTTCGGGAAGGTGTTTTTTCAAGGCCTGCACGGCCCGTGGTACCAGTCCGGCGGGGTTGGCCGCCTCGCGGCCATCGGGGGTTTTTTTGTCCGCCTCGATCACCGGGAAGATGGCCAGAAGAGGAATACCCAGACGGGCTGCGTTCTCAGCGACCGGCAGCAGGCGATCGATGGAGTATCGGCAGACTCCTGGCATCGACGGAACATCGACAACCTGGTTGGAGCCTTCGGTAACGAATACGGGGTAAATAAGGTCTTTTGCCGACAATGAGTGTTCACTAACAAGATCTCTGGACCAGGCATCACGGCGATTTCGACGCATTCTTGCCCGAGGGAACTTGGCGGGAAAACTCATTTCCATACTCCTTGTAAGGTTATTATTTGCATCTGTCTTGTCTTAGACATAAACTGGACACAGACGATCTCTCGTCTCCCGCTTCTCCTCCCTGAGCGGGTGCCTATCGAATTTAGGCGTTCCCACCCGGCGACTCGTTCGCCGGGTTTTTTTTTGCCTCGACGGAGATCGCGTCTGTGGCGGCATGATTGTCTGGCTCATGGATTCCCCACCATTGTCCGATTTTTTCCAAAGCGGTGTCGCGGCCGAGCCGCGCGGTGGCTGAAAATAGACTGACCGTGACGTGTCCGCCCCATTGCTCTTGGTGTGCGTCGATTGTTTTTTTTGCGCTTGTGAGCGCCTTGTTCTGATCATTACGTGTGAGCTTATCGGCCTTGGTCAGAAGAATGTGCAAGGGCTGCCGTCGCTGCCCAAACCACCCCAGCATCTGCTGATCCAGCGGCCCAAACGGATGTCGGATATCCATCACCATAATGAGGCCGACCAGGCTCACACGGGACGCCAAAAACTGGGCAAGTTCGGCCTGCCAGCGTGCCTTGGTCGCGCGGTCTACGGCGGCGTAGCCATAGCCCGGCAGATCCACGAGTCGGCCGACTTCGGATTCGCCATCGGTTAATGAAAAAAGGTTGATCAGCTGTGTGCGCCCCGGTGTTTTGCTG
Source organism: Pseudomonadota bacterium (assembly GCA_039800265.1). Classification (GTDB taxonomy): domain Bacteria; phylum Pseudomonadota; class Gammaproteobacteria; order Burkholderiales; family Burkholderiaceae_A; genus Lacustribacter. The sequence goes on along the minus strand of JBDLRC010000206.1, from coordinate 6,827 downwards.
CTGAACGCCAGTCTTCGTCGATTGCAGATGAGGTTCAGGGCCGAGGACTTTCCGGCGTTCGATCGGCCGGCAATGGCGATTTCGCCCGCGCCAATGGGCGGAAGGTCGGTATGGCGTGCCGCACTGGTCAAAAAGGCGATCTGGTGAATCCAGTCCTTTAAGGGCCGTGTGCGCGTTGGGATTTTGGGGGGCATGGCGGCTGTGAGTCGACTAAAATAGAAGGCTCACTTTGGAATTTTTACGGCATTTTCAGGGAGTCGTTATGCGTCGCGAGTTTGACATGGTTTTGGCATCCGCAAGATTGTTTTCGATTGGAATGGTCTCGGCCGTGGTGATCGGCTCCTCTGTGGCGCTTGCGGCCGACCCTGCCCCTGCCAAAAAGGCTGTCGACCTTGCCAAAGGCCGTGCAACGGCTGCGGCGGTCTGTGCGGCCTGCCACATGCCCGATGGCAACAGCATGATCCCTCAAAACCCGATCCTTGCTGGCCAGCATGCGGCTTACCTGGAAAAGCAGCTCCAGAACTTTCGTCTCAAGCCCGGCGCCAAAGAGCCTGAGCGCAACAACGCCATCATGCTGGGATTTGCATCCATGTTGTCCGAGGAAGACATGCGCAACCTCGGCGCGTTTTATGCATCGCAGGCGCTGAAGCCTGCGTCGGCCAAACGCAAAGAGCTTGTGCAAGCCGGTGAGCGTATCTACCGCGGCGGCATCGCCGATAAAGGCGTGCCCGCATGTGCAGGCTGCCACAGCCCGAATGGCGCGGGCATCCCCGCCCAATACCCCCGGCTTGCCGGTCAGCACCCCGAATACACCGAGTCAACGCTCAACGAGTTTCGTCTAGGCAAGCGGAAAAACAGCGCGCAGATGGCGGTCATCGCGGCCAAGATGTCAGAGGCTGATATCGCTGCGGTGTCCGAGTACATCGCATCGATGCGCTGAACCTCGAACACCTTCTCTGGTCTGAGCCCAGATGGGTGATCATGCGACCCCCCCGGAGCTGACCGATCAGCGTCAGTCCACTGGGGGCATTGAACTTAAAACAGGGAATCGGTTTTTTGCTGACGCAGTCGAGCTTCTCAGCTCGATGCGGTTTGCCATATCGGCCCTGATGGTGGTGTGCATTGCGAGCGCGATCGGAACGATCGTGTCGCAAAATGCTCCGCCGATCAACTACGTCAATCAGTTTGGTGCCTTCTGGGCCGAGGTGCTGACGGCACTTGATGTCTTCCGGGTCTACAACGCGCCTTGGTTCTTGGTGATCATGGCCCTGATGTTGGTCTCCACATCGCTGTGTTTGATTCGTAACACACCGAAAATGCTCAAGGATGCGCGGGCATGGCGTGAACGTGTTCGGGAGACAACCTTTCCTGCATTCAAGCACAGGGTTTCCGTGGATCTCCCCGCTGAAGCATCCGATCAGGCGTTGGCAGACTTCCGCGGTTTTCTTGAGCGCCGTGGGTACACGATTCGTCAAGGTGATAGTGCATCGGCCAGCGGTTATCCGGCATTTGTCGCCCGAAAGGGAACGTCGAACCGTTTTGGTTATATTGCAGCCCACCTGGCCATCGTGGTCATTTCCTTGGGCGGGCTGCTTGACAGCGAATTGCCACTGCATGCCGCCACCTGGTGGTGGGATAAGAAGCCGCTGCAGATGGCCACCTTTCAGGGCAGTGAGGTTCCCGCCAGTGCACGACTGCCCATGAACACGCCAACCTACCGTGCCAATGCGTTGATCCCGGAGGGCGGTATCGTGGATGTAGCGGTGTTGCCGCAGACCGAGGGCGCCTTGTTGGTTGATCTCCCGTTCGATCTCGAACTGAAGAAATTCAGAATCGACTATTACCCCACGGGCATGCCGAAATTATTTGCCAGTGATGTGATCCTGACCGACAAAGAAACCGGCGAGAAAATTGAACGCACCATTGAGGTCAACAAGCCACTGATTCATCGTGGCATTGCGATTTATCAGTCGAGTTTCGATGACGGCGGCTCACGCTTAAAGTTGACGGCTTATCCGTTGGCCGGCCCACTGCGCACGTCGCTGCCCATTGAGATTGCGGTCGGTCAAAGCATTGGGCTGAAGAACAATGCTGAGAACATCGCGCTGGAGATCTCCGGGTTTAAAGCGATCAATGTCGAAAATATGAATCCTGCAGCAGCAGAGAGTGCGCCGGCTGCAGATCCGTTTCAGCAGCATGTGGCCACTGTTCTTTCGCCTGCTGTGAATGTGCAAAAGGCCAAGACCATGCGCAACGTCGGGCCGGCCATTAATTACAAACTTCGTGATGCGAGCGGCCAGGCGCGCGAATTTCACACGTACATGCTGCCCGTCGAGCTCGACGGTGATCGGGTGTTCCTGGCCGGTGTTCGGAACTCGCCCGATGAGAATTTCAAATACCTTCGGATCCCTGCTGACCGAAACGATTCGATTGACGAATTCATGCGTATTCGGGCGGCACTGACCGATGCGGGTTTGCGTTCGACGGCCGCCCGACGTTTTGCCGCACAGTCTGCGCCCAGCGCAGTGTCCGCTGCCCTGTCGGAGAGTGCCGACAAGGCTCTTTCGGCGATCTCACAAGGGGGCATTGAAAATCTCGGACGGATTCTTGAATCGACCGTGCCGGATGGTGAGCGTGAACGCGCTGCCGAGGTGGTCTTGCGGCTGCTCACCGGTGCATTCTGGGAGTTGTGGCAGACGGCGCGCGTTCGGGATGGCCTGGCTGCCTTGCCCAGATCCGATGAAAATATCCGATTTGCCCAGCTGGCCCTTACAGCGGTGAGCGACGCCCAGATCTTTAATGCACCCTTGCTGGTCAAGCTCAAAGAGTTTGAGGAGGTGAAGGCCAGCGTCTTTCAGGTGACGCGCTCGCCCGGCAAAACCACGGTGTACATAGGGTGTCTGTTGCTAACGCTGGGTATATTCGCGATGCTCTACATACAGGAACGCCGAGTCTGGGTCTGGCTTAGCCCCCAAGAATCTGGCAAAACACTCAAGGTGGCCGCCTCGACGCCGCGCCTCACCATGGATTTTGAACGGGAGTTTTCTGCAATCGCTCAGGCTGCAGGACAAGGGAAGGAACGCTCATGAACACGATGTCGACCACCATCACGGCTGCAACAATAGAGCCCTCAGTGCCGCGCCGATGGAGCTGGCAAGATTTTGCCTTCGGTGTCGTCTTGGCGTTGGGGGCCGCCTATGCGACCCAGCGCTACTCCAAGTTCATGGACATCTATGAACTGGTCATTCTCTGGTGTTGTGTTCCGGCGATCGTCTTCCTTGGTTATCTGTGGGGTGCATTGCGCCCATTCACGGTGGGTATTACGGCTGTGTCGCTGGCAGCCATAGGCCTCTACAGCGGTGCGGTTGCCGCAGCCGACACCAATTTATTACTCAAATATTTCTTGTCGTCGCAGTCGGCGATCCTGTGGATGTGTGCGTTGTTTGGTATCGCTACGGTCTCGTACTGGGTCGGCCTCTTGGCCAAGGGGCCAACGGCACTCTGGATGGGCAGCCTGTTGGTCTGGTCAGGTTCGGTGATGGGGTCCATCGGCCTTCTGGTCCGCTGGTATGAGTCGTATTTGATCAGCCCTGATGTTGGCCACATCCCGGTCAGCAACCTCTACGAGGTGTTCATCTTGTTTGCGGTCATGACCGCGATGTTTTACCTCTATTACGAGGGCCGTTACAAGACCCGCGCACTGGGCGGTTTTGTAATGTTGATTGTGACGGCGGCCGTAGCATTTCTGCTGTGGTACATCGCGGCACGCTCAGGCCATGAGATCCAGCCGTTGGTGCCCGCGCTTCAGTCGTGGTGGATGAAAATTCATGTGCCCGCTAACTTTGTAGGCTACGGCACATTCTCCCTTGCGGCCATGGTGGGCTTTGCTTATCTGGTGAAAGAGAATGCGCACACCCGCTCGACATGGAAGCTAGCGCCGCTGTTCATCCTTGGTGTGCTACTGTGTGCTGAGCCATTGGTATTTCGCAAGTCCGGTCTTCCGGACTATTGGGCGCTCTATTTCGGCATTTCCGCCGGTTTTGTAGGCGCTGTCATTGCCTTGCGCCGTCGTATCGGCGATGCCCTTCCATCGTTCGACGTGCTTGACGATGTGATGTATCGCGCCATTGCGGTGGGCTTTGCGTTTTTCACGGTGGCCACTATTTTGGGCGCGTTGTGGGCGGCAGAGGCATGGGGCACCTATTGGCAGTGGGATCCGAAAGAGACCTGGGCCCTGATCGTGTGGCTGAACTATGCCGCATGGTTACACCTGCGCCTGATGAAAGGATTGCGAGGAACGGTCGCCGCCTATTGGTCCCTGGTCGGATTGCTGATCACCGGTTTTGCGTTCCTCGGCGTCAACATGTTCCTGTCCGGCCTGCATTCGTATGGCGCGTTGTGATGATCGTCGGCTGATCAGCGGCGACCACCTGCGCAGTCAGATCACGCCGCGTTCGGTGTTTGATCAGCGCCGGGCGCTCATGTCGGCCATGGGGGGAGCAGTGGCATGGGCGGCTGCTTCGCCTGTCCGCGCTGCTACCAAGCCGGTCGGTTCCCCCTATCCGCCACTGCCGGCGCGGGCTAGCCGTTATTCCATTGCTGATCCGGTGGTCTCGTACCAGGCCGCGTCCACGTACAACAACTTTTACGAGTTCGGCATGGAGAAGGAAGACCCATCCGAGTTTGCGCCGGGCCGACTAAAAACCTCGCCATGGACGCTGACCATTGATGGCCTTGTGGCCAAGCCACGCACGTTTGGTATTGATGAGTTGCGCCGTCTTGCGCCGATGGAAGAGCGGGTGACCCGACTACGTTGTGTTGAAGGCTGGTCGATGGTGATTCCCTGGGTAGGGTATCCACTTGACGCGTTGTTGCGCCAGGTGCAGCCGCTTGGCTCGGCAAAGTTTGTCGAGTTCACGACCCTCGCGGATCCTCAGCAGATGCCGGGTCTGGCCCGACGTGTGATTCGCTGGCCTTATCACGAGGGCCTGCGTTTAGACGAGGCCCGGCACCCGCTTACGCTGCTTACCTTCGGCATGTACGGCGCCATGCTGCCTGAACAAAATGGCGCCCCCGTCCGGCTGGTGGTGCCTTGGAAGTACGGTTTTAAAAGCATCAAATCGATTGTCAAGATCCGATTTGTCGAGCAACAGCCTACAACCAGCTGGGGTCTGGCCGCACCCCATGAGTATGGGTTTTACTCAAATGTGAATCCTGATGTGAATCATCCGCGGTGGTCCCAGGCCTCCGAGCGCGTTCTTGGCACGGAGCATTTGTTCGCGCCGCGGCGTAAGACTGAAATGTTCAACGGATATAGCCAGCTCGTGGCTGGCTTGTATTCGGGCATGGACCTCAAAACGTTTTATTGAAAACCGCCCTCTGGCTGCTGTGTGCAGCACCGTTGCTGGATCTCATCGCCCGGGCCACAGGGCTGCTCGGGTCGCTGGGCACCAATCCACAAGAAACGATTTTGCGCAGTACAGGGCTCTGGGCGCTGGTGCTGCTGTTGGTCACGCTTGGCGTTACACCATTGCGTCGTCTGGCCCACTGGGTAGAGCTTTTAAGGGTGCGTCGGATGCTTGGCCTATGGGTCTTCGCCTATGCGGTAATTCATTTCGCAGCCTTCTGGGCCTTTGAGCACGATTTTTCAATGCCTGCCGTGATGGCCGATAGCCTGAAGCGGCCATTTGTTACGGTTGGTCTTCTGTCATTTTTGGCGTTGCTGCCGTTGGCCATGACCTCGAATGCTGCCGCCATGCGATGGCTTGGTCCGCGCTGGAAAAAACTTCACCGCTTGGTGTACGTGATTGCGGTGTTAGCCTGCGTGCATTTCTTTTTGCATCGTGTGGGAAAAAACAACCTGCTCGATCCCTTTCTGGCATCGACGGTCTTGGCCGTGTGGTTTGCAGTCCGCGTTTGGTGGGCCTGGAAAACGAGGCCGATTGCCCATTAGGCCGTTTGGTCAGAGGTCCGCACGTGCGCCGGAATTCGTTCCTGCGCATACAGCTCTTCCATGCGCTCCCGGCGACGAATGAGGTGGGGCCGACCCTCGTTGTCGATCAAAACTTCTGCCGCCCGTGGCCGGCTGTTGTAGTGAGAGCTCATGCTCATGCCATAGGCTCCCGCTGACAAAATGGCCAGAAGCTGCCCTGGGGCTAATGCGATCTGCCGATCTTTCGCGATCCAATCCCCGCTCTCGCAGACTGGGCCGACAAGATCCCATTTCAACGGTGCAGATGCTTGCGGCACCACGGGAACGACGTTATGCCATGCGTCATAGAGTGATGGCCGCATAAGATCATTCATAGCAGCATCAATGACAGCAAAGTTTTTAAATGGCCCGGGTTTGAGCAGCTCAACCGTCGAGAGCAGAAGGCCGGCATTACCAACAATGGCACGACCAAACTCAAACAGGATTTCAGGAAGTGCCTGGCCCGTGCGGGCCGACCATTGATCGAGGCGTGCAAGCACGTGCTCCATGAACACCTGGGGTGGTGGTGGGGTCTCTTGGTCGTAACAGATTCCGAGGCCTCCGCCGAGGTCAAGGTGATCGATCGCGATGCCAGCCTCATGCAGACGCTGTGTCAGGGCGAGCACCGCATCAAGCGCATCCAGAAATGGCTGCAGCTCGGTGATCTGTGATCCGATATGGCAGTCCAGACCGCACACCGTGATGCCCGGCAAACGTGTGGCCAGCCGGTACAGTTCGAGCGCATCTTCGATCGGCACCCCGAATTTGTTTTCTTTGAGTCCAGTGGAAATATACGGATGGGTTTTGGCGTCAATGTTTGGATTGACACGCAGCGAGATGGGCGCATGTGTGTTGC
>JBDLRC010000205.1:0-6394 GCA_039800265.1 Pseudomonadota bacterium | reverse complement strand
AAAGAGGGCTCGCCGTTGTTTCGCATTGATCCACGTCCGTATCAGGCGGCCTATGACGCCGCAAAAGCTGAGCAGGCGATTGCGCGCATCACCGTCGAACGGTACACGCCTCTGCTTGATGTGAAAGCCATCAGCAAGCAGGAGTTTGATCTTGCCCAGGCGAAGCTCAAGCAGGCCGATGCCGCCTTGATGCGGGCACAGATTGATCTTGAGAACACCACGGTGCCCGCACCCATTACGGGCCGCATTGGCCGTGAGCTGGTGACCGAGGGGGCGCTTGTGGGCCGCGGTGAGTCCACCGCGTTGGCCACCATTGAGCAGATTGATCCCATTTATGTGAATTTCACGCAATCAAGCGCTGACATGCTGCGACTTCAGAGGGGCATAAAAGCAGGCCGCATGAAGTCGGCCCAGAAGACCAAGATCGAACTCGTCATGGACGATAACTCGGTCTATGCCAAATCAGGAAAACTACTGTTTACCGATATGGCGGTGGATCCCGCAACGGGCAGTGTCTCCATGCGGGCAGAGTTTCCTAATGCAAATCGCGAATTGTTGCCGGGCACCTTTGTGCGTGTGCGTTTTCCAGAGGCTGTCGTTGAGAATGTGATCTTGGTCCCTCAGCGTGCGGTCCAGGCCGGCCCGCAGGGCCAGTTTGTGGTCGTGGTGGATGAAACCAACAAAGCGGTGGCTGTACCGATCAAGACCGGAGGTATGAGCGGTCTGAATTTTGTTGTGACCGAGGGCCTGAAAGGTGGCGAGCGCATCATCGTCAACGGCCTGCAGAAGGCACGGCCTGGCACGCCGGTACGCATCATCATGCTCGGCCCCGATGGCAAACCGTTGCCGGCGAAGGTTCCAGATGCCGCTGCCCCCACTCCTTCATCGTCCTCAACCAAAGAGACGCCGCCCGCCACTGAGCAGACACCGCCGGCCAACAAGGAAACATCGCCTACCCCTCCTGCCAAAGGGCCTGCCGAGACCAACGTCGAGCAGAAGAAATAGGGTAGCCCATCATGTTTGCGAAATTTTTTATCGATCGTCCAGTATTCGCATGGGTGATCGCCTTGGTGATCATGCTGGCGGGTGTATTGGCCTTGCGTGGTCTGCCGTTATCTCAGTACCCCGCCGTTGCACCGCCGGCTATTTCGTTCAACATCACCTACCCTGGCGCCGCGGCCAAGGTCATTGAAGATACCGTGACGGCGCTGATTGAGCAGGAGATGAACGGCATTGAAAATTTGTTGTTCATGGAATCGGCCTCCGAGCAGGGCACGGGCACCGTGACCTTGGTGTTTCGCCCGGGCACCAACATCGATATCGCGTCAGTTGAGGCGCAAAACCGATTTAAACGGGTCGAGGCCCGACTGCCCGATGACGTGCGTCGACTCGGCGTGCCGGTCACCAAGCCGTCGCGTAACTACGTGATGTTTGTGAGCTTGTATTCGCCAGACAAAAGTAAAGCTTCGGTCGACCTTGGCAGTTTTGCGGCGGCCAATGTGCTCGACCCTCTGCGACGTGTGAAGGGGGTGGGCGAGGCGATTTTGTTCGGTACCGAGTACTCCATGCGGGTCTGGCTTAAGCCTGATCGGCTGCATGCGTATGCCATCACGCCATCGGAGGTGGCGCGGGCAATTCGTGCGCAGAACATTGAACTGGCCACGGGCGAACTGGGTCAGGCACCGGCCGCCGGTGGGCAGCAGCTTAATGCGGTGATTATCAGCAAGAGTCGGCTGCAGACGCCTGAGGAATTCGGGAATATCTTGGTGCGTACTCTGCCCAACGGTGCTGCTGTTCGCGTGAAAGATATTGCGCGCGTCGAATTAGGCAGTGAGAACTACAACGTGTTTGCACGGCTCAATGGCCAACCCAACGCTGCCATCGCGATCCGTGTATCACCGGACGGCAATGCTTTAGACGTTGTGCGTTCCGTGCGGGCCAAAATGACCGAGATGGCCCAGTATTTTCCACCGGGCATCGCCTGGGATGTGCCCTACGACACCTCACGGTTTGTCGAGATCTCGATCAACGAGGTCCTCAAGACACTGGTGGAAGCGGTGATTCTGGTTTTTCTGGTCATGTATCTATTTCTGGAAAATTTTCGGGCTACTCTCATTCCCACGATTGTGGTTCCGGTTGCCTTGACTGGGGCACTGACTGGCCTTTATTTGTTTGGTTTTTCGATCAATGTCTTAACGCTGTTTGCCATGGTCTTGGCCATCGGCATTGTGGTGGACGATGCGATCGTGGTGGTAGAGGCCGTTGAGCGCATCATGTCCACCGAGAAGCTTTCGCCACGTGAGGCTACCCGCAAGGCCATGGGCCAGATTTTTAATGCCATCATCGGCATGACCCTGGTCTTGACCGCTGTGTTTGCACCGATGATTTTTTTCGGTGGTTCCGTCGGCGTGATCTACCGTCAGTTTGCCGTCACCCTGATTCTGACGATGTTGTTCTCTGCGCTGATGGCGCTTACCCTTACGCCCGCATTGTGCGCAACCCTTTTGAAACACGTGCCGGGTGAGGCGCCTCACCTGCGACGCGGTTTTTTTGGGTGGTTCAACCGTACGTTTGAGCGCATTACCAACGGTTATCAGTCGTGGGTGACAAAGGCGATTCAGAAGACCGGCCGTTATCTGGTGCTGTATGGGGCGATTGTCGCAGCAGCCGGCTGGCTCTTTTTGCATCTTCCCGGAAGCTTTCTGCCGGAAGAAGATCAGGGTTATTTTATTACCGTGGTACAGCTGCCGGCAGGTGCATCGCAAGAGCGGACCCTTGAGGTGTTGACCGAGATCGAACAGTTTTATTTAAAGCAGCCTGAAGTTGCCAAAGTCATTGGTGTGGTCGGCTTTTCCTTTTTTGGCCGTGGGCAGAATGCGGCATTGGCGTTTGTTCGCCTGAAAGAGTGGGAAGACCGTCCAGGGGATGCACAGTCCTCGCGGTCGGTCATCGCGCGGGCGAATCGGGCGTTCTTCCAGATCAAGCAGGCCATGATCTTCGCGATCAATCCTCCGTCTATTCCCGAGCTCGCTGCAACCGGTGGATTTGATTTTCGGTTGCAGGACCGTTCGGGGCTGGGTCGGGAAAAGCTTCTTGAGGCCCGAAACATTGCGCTGGGTATGGCCGGTCAAAGCCCCGTGCTCGCCGGTGTGCGGCCTGAGGGGCAGGAGGCAGGCCCACAATTGTTGCTGGACATTGACCGACGCAAGGCCGAGACACTCGGTGTATCGATTGCTGATCTAAATGAGACCTTGCAGGCCACCATGGGCGTTGCATACATCAACGACTTCGAGCGGCAGGGCCGTATTTTGCGCGTGCAAATGCAGGCCGAGGCGGACCTACGTCAGACGCCGGAAAAATTGCTGACATTGTCAGTACGTAATCGAAGTGGTGGCATGGTGCCGTTGTCGGAGATCGTGACGACCCGTTGGGTGATCGGCGCTCCTAAACTAGACCGTTACAACGGATTACCTTCCATGAAGATCGCGGGCAATCCTGCCCCGGGCCGCAGCACCGGTGAAGCCATGCAGGTGATGGAGGGCATTGCCAAACAGCTGCCCGCTGGCTTCGGGTTTGAGTGGTCCGGCGCCTCATTTGAAGAGAAGCTCTCGGGTAGCCAGGCGCCCCTGCTCTTTGCCATTTCGTTGTTGGTAGTTTTTCTTGCGTTGGCAGCACTCTACGAGAGCTGGTCGATCCCGTTTGCGGTGATTCTGGTGGTGCCACTGGGCGTGTTTGGAGCAACGTTAGCGGTGACCTTGCGCGAATTGCCCAACGATGTCTACTTTAAGGTTGGTTTGATTGCGATCATTGGTCTGTCGAGCAAAAACGCCATTCTGATCATTGAGTATGCCCGCGAGCTTCAAGAGCGGGGTATGCATCTGATGGACGCAACGTTGGAGGCCTGCCGTCTTCGGTTTAGGCCCATCCTGATGACATCGTTCGCGTTTATTTTGGGGGTCTTGCCGTTGGCGATTTCCACGGGGGCGGGTGCAAACAGCCGCCATGCTATTGGCACCGGTGTGATCGGAGGCATGTTGGCGGCTACTTTTTTGGCGGTGATTCTGGTGCCTGTCTTTTTTGTGGTGGTGCGTCGTATTTTCCCTGGGCATGCACGCCACCATGAGGAGGGACCGCATGCGTGATGCATCAACAATGTTCGGCGATCAAAGGCGGCCGTGGCATGTGGTGTCGCTCGTGGCTGTACTGTTGTCCGGCTGCGCCGTCATGGCTCCTGAGACACAGCGGCCCGCTGCTCCCATTCCTGCTGCCTGGCCTGCGATTGTGAAAACCGGCACTGCGGATCAGACCACCATGCCCAAAGATTGGGCAACTTTTTTTCCAGACCCGCGTCTGCAGGCCATGATGGCTGATGCGCTGGAGCACAATCGTGACCTACGTAGTGCAGTGGCCCGTGTCGAAGAGGCGCGTGCGATGTACGGAATACAGCGTGCGGATCGTCTTCCGAACCTGCAGATCGGTGCGGCCCGCACCGTAACGCAGACCCCTGCTGCATTGTCTTCAACAGGCGTTGAAACGACTACCCGCCGAGTGGATGTCAACGTCGGCCTCTTGGCGTTTGAGTTGGATTTTTGGGGTCGAGTAGCAAGCCTGAGCGAGGCGGCCAAGGCGTCGTACCTTGCCACGGAGGAGGCCCAGCATGCATTTCGATTGTCGTTGATGGCCGATGTGGCCGATGCCTACTGGGCGCTGCAGGAGGCCAACGAGCGCGCAGCCCTTGCCCGTGCCAGTTGGTCAACGCGCAGTGAAACGCTGCGTATGGTGCAGACACGGCGCGATGTTGGACTGGCCGGTGATTTGGAGGTGCTTCAAGCCCAGGGTGCCGTGGAGGCGGCGCGGGCGGAGATGGCCGCATTGGAGCGGCAGGCAGGCCTTGCCGACAACACACTGCGTGTCCTTGTGGGGCGCGAGCGGCCGGACTGGCCTGCTGGTCAACCGCTCACATCCCAGGCTGGCAATGCGGAACTTGCTGTGGGGCTGCCCGCTGATGTTTTACTGAAGCGGCCCGATGTGTTGGCGGCCGAACATCGGCTGCGTGCATCCAATGCGATGATCGGTGCAGCCAGAGCTGCCTTTTTCCCGCGTATTGCGCTCACCGGAAGCTACGGTTCCGCCAGTCCAGAACTCTCCGGGCTTTTCGATGCAAACACCACGGCCTGGACATTTACCCCGAGCCTTTCATTGCCGTTGTTCTCGGGCGGACGGCTGGTGTCCAACCTCGATCTGGCGGCCGCCCGTAAAGAGATAGCGATTGCAGACTATGAGCGCACCGTACAGCAGGCGTTTCGGGAGGTCGCCGATGGGTTGATTGCCCGCCAGACCCTACGGGAGCAGAGCGCCGCATTGCATGCGCTTGAGCAGACACAGACGCAGCGGCTTGCCATTGCACAGGCACGTTTTGAACAGGGCGTGGCATCGTTTCTGGAAGTGCTTGATGCCCAACGTGAACTCTTTAATGCCCAACAAAACCTTATTGCGATTCGTCGCGCATTTCACTCTGCATCGGCACGGCTTTACAAGGCCTTGGGTGGCGGCACGTCATGATTCATGTTTCGGCGGCTGTTGGTCATGCCGTTCAAGCTGCCGGACTTTCCATGCAATGTAGATTTTTAAACCGACCAGAAAGACAATGACGGCACCGATTAAGATGCCGATAAACGTGTAAAAATTGTGCCCACCCGTCATGACGGCTGACACCACGAAAGCCGAATGTGCGGCGGCGTGTTGTACATTTTTAAGGGTTGATCACTATGGAATGCACCGTTCGCTGGGCAGGCCCGGACACCATGAGTTTTATTGCGGAGACCGGGTCGGGCCACAGCTTCGTGATGGATGGCGCCCCCGAGGGCGGCGGCCGTAATCTTGGGCCCCGGCCGATGGAGACTGTACTTTCCGGTGCGGCTGGCTGTACCGCCTACGATGTGGTGTTGATTCTTCGAAAAAGCGGTGCCCAGATTTTTGGCTGCGAGGTCATCACCACATCGGAGCGCGCCGACACCGATCCGAAGGTGTTTACCAAGATCCACCTGCACTTCAAAATTTCCGGCAAAGAAGTCAAGGCCAATCTGGTCGAGCGGGCCATCAGTCTGTCGCATACCAAGTACTGTTCGGCGACCAAGATGCTTGGGTTGACAGCGGAGATCACACACGATTATGAGATTAGTGAGATTTAAGCTGCAGCCTAGAGCAGTTTAGTCGCGCAGCCATTTGGCCACGTCGGGTGCAAAGTAGGTCAACACCCCATCTGCGCCAGCCCGTCGAAAGGCCATCATTGCTTCGAGTACTACTTTTTTCTCGTCTAACCATCCGTTGGCAGCCGCTGCCTTAAGCATGGCGTACTCGCCGCTGACCTGATATGCAAACGTGGGTAGGCCGA
>JBDLRC010000204.1:0-2804 GCA_039800265.1 Pseudomonadota bacterium | reverse complement strand
GGCCTATGGCCCGCTGAGGGCAGCGAACCGAGAGCGCAACAAAAACGCGCTTGACAAACTGATCGCGTCACACGCTCTGTCGCTGGGGGTGACGCTGGTCACCAACAACGAGGCCGATTTCCGGAGCTTCGCTGGCTTGAACGTCGAGAACTGGGTCAGCAACCACTGATCGCCCAATGAATCCCACTCGCCCAAAAGATACAGAATCGGTTGAAGCCCAAGACAGGTTGGACCAAACTCATTTCAAGCTGGACAGTGTGCGAATGGATGCGTTTGAAAAGTTGCTGAATCAGCCAGTGTCGAAGGCATCCAATCCCGGACTTGATCGTCTGCTGGCCATTACTGCGCCCTGGGTCGATAAGAAGCGTTGATCGGCCGTCCACTAGCTACCCCGCAATTTGCTCCCAAGGATCCTCCCGACTTGAAACCGCGGTCTCCATGGCACCCAAGCGGGCTCTCGAGCTTGGCGTAAAACCCAGCTCCGCAGCCAGCATGGTCATGTCCTTGAGGTAAGCCCGCGCCGCCGTTGAGAACGGGTTGTGCATCACTGGTCGGTCCTTGGGGTCCAGCCCTGCGAGCTTGGCGCCACGCACGGGAATCACATCTGATTTGGCTGCCAACCGCATGTTGTATTCGTAGCGGTAAGCGGCGTTGCACCAAGCGGCCAAGAGGTAGACATCGAGCTTGCGCAGCAGTCCTCGTGGTGCGTGCGCGATCGCATGGTCCCAGTAGGCTTTGGCCTCCTCGAGCAACATGTCAGGCGTCGCATCGGCTGCCAGCGCCTCGGGTTGCTGCAAAACGGTCGCTTTTGCGTTAATGGCACGCTTGCCCGGATTGCCCCTGAGCAACTTGAGCTCAATGGGTGCCGGTTTGCGCCCTCGTATGGCCATGCTGTCCTCTTTCAATCGCGCGGCACAGCCACGTCAAGTCCTGCGCACTGACCCCCAATCGGCGCGTTAAATCCTCTCGTAATGACAAGAGGGCCTTTTGGGAAAGTCCTAACCCTGCCCAATCTTCATCCGTCATCGCCAAGATGTCTTCAACCGATGGGGCCGTGCCCGCCAAGTCCGCGTCATTTATGCGAAGGCTATCAAGGTCTTGCTCGGTGAGGGCCATGCGCGATAGCTCGCGCTCCGCGTCGCTCAAGTGCAGCCAGAAACTTGTTCCGATGAAATCAGAATCGGGGGCAATTGGTGGCATCTGTGCATCTCCCAGTCTTGAATATCGCCTGCTGGTCGATAGGGGGTCGCGAATTTCGCGGTCACAAAAATTTGGGCAGGCGCGCGCATCTTCGCCGCCCAACCGTAGAGATTTGACCCCCCTACCCGTGGGCAAGGGGGTCTAGCGCCTGCCAGCAGTCTCTCTGGCCGTCTTGCGGTTGTGGCAAGAGACGCAGAGAGGCTGCAGGTTGGCCCTATCAAAGCGGGCACCGCCGTCCTTGAGCGGCACCACGTGATCCACCACCGCAGCCGCAACCAGGCGATCCTTGGCCTTACAGACCACGCAAAGCGGATGCTCGCGCAGCACCGCCGATCGCAGCGTTCGCCAGTCCCTTGACTGGTAGAAGCCCACCTCGGCATCGAACCCGCGCCGCGCGCGCCCGTAATCACGATGAATCAGCAGGTAATGCGCCTCGCAATACCCCGGCTTGGCCATAACAAGCGCACATCCGGGATATCGACAGGGGGTGGGTGCGCGATCGGGCATTGGGCTCTAAATGATCGAAAAGAATTGAGAAAAATCTGCGCAAATTCGCTTGGCTTTCGTCGCGAACAGAGCGTGAATGCGGTTGTCACTTGACAAGTAACCCACCACCATGGAGCCCCCAATGACCAAGACAATTTCTCACGTCGCACTATCTCCCGACGAGATCGCCCTGTTGCTCGAATCGATCGCCTTGGACCACCTGTTTATTGAAACCCTGCAAACCCGACACCGCGACAGCCTGGACTTCCACGACGTCAGCGTCTGGGGCGTCAAAAGCGCCCTGCAAGCTGCGTTTGACGCAGGCATGCGATCGGCTGACGGTGCACACAAGCGGCCAATGCAACGCAGACGTAAGGCCAATAAAAACCTTCCAACCAGCAGCAGCTTGGCCGTCCTACAAGCGTGACATTGCAATGACTACCACACTCAACTCCAACCAGCAGGCCATCCTGGAGCGCGCCGTACAGGACAGCGCTGGAAAGATTGCCTGGTTCCCCGAACACATAAGGGGCGGCGCCCGCGCCAAGGTGCTCGAAGGTCTCTTAAAACGCGCCCTGATCACGCCCGACGGCGATGACTGGGTGGTCGCTGCCGAGGGCTACGACGCCCTAGGTCTGCCACGACCCGGTACCTTGCCACCGACCATCACCCTGAACGATCCGGAACTGGAGGCGGATGTCACCAAGGCGGAGGCCAGTTGGCAGACACCCAGCCAGCACAAACCGGTTCGCGCACGGGCAGACAGCAAGCAAGCCATGGTGACTGGTCTGCTGCAGCGCCCAGAGGGCGCCACCATCGCGCAGATCATGGAGGCCACCGGCTGGCAACAGCACACGGTACGCGGCACCCTCGCGGGGACGCTCAAGAAGCGCCTGGGGCTAACCATCAATTCCAGCAAGGAGACCGGTGGCCAGCGGGTGTACCGCATTGCCGCGCAGACCGAATCAACCCTCGCCGATGCGGATGCTGCATGAACGCACAGCCCAATTTCCAACGCATCGATACGCTGGGGCAGCGCCTGGCCGACCAGGCGTTTCGCACCCTGATCAGCCTCTGCCCTGAAATCAAATCCGCCAGCCCTGCGCGCCAGGAGGCGG
>JBDLRC010000203.1:0-10913 GCA_039800265.1 Pseudomonadota bacterium | reverse complement strand
CATGCAATGGGCAATGCCGATCTCGCGCACGATTTTGCCGAGGACGTGGTGCTGCTCAAGGCTGTCGGGATCAATCCGGTGGTGGTCCACGGCGGCGGGCCGCAGATCGAGTCGCTTCTCTCCAAAGTCGGCAAAAAGGGCGAATTTATTCAGGGCATGAGGGTCACCGACACCGAGACCATGGACATTGTCGAGATGGTGCTCGCCGGGCAGGTGAACAAAGAAATTGTGGAGTTGATCAACCATGCGGGCGGTAAAGCGGTAGGCCTCACCGGGCAAGACGGCGGATTGATTCGCGCCCGCAAGATGATGGTCAAATCAACTGCCGAGTCACAAGAACTGCTCGATCTGGGCCATGTCGGTGAGATTGAGCAGGTTGACCCTGCCATCATCCATTCCTTGCTCGCCAGTGGATTCGTTCCCGTGATTGCGCCGATCGGCTCCGGCGGCGAGGGTGAGACCTACAACATCAATGCCGACCTGGTCGCCGGAAAAATCGCAGAGATTCTAAAAGCAGAAAAACTGATTCTGATGACCAACACACCGGGTGTTCTGGATAAAAACGGCAACCTGCTCACCGGATTAACGGCGCGCGAGATCGATGGATTGTTCGAAGACGGCACCATCTCGGGTGGCATGCTGCCCAAGATTTCCTCTGCACTCGATGCGGCCAAAAGCGGAGTGCAGTCGGTGCATATTGTGGACGGCCGTGTCCCGCACTGCCTGTTGCTGGAGATTCTGACCAGCGAAGGCGTGGGCACTATGATCCGTTCGCATTAGCCCTGCCTTGTCCCGACCGCTGTGGCTCATTGATCTCGACAACACGCTCTACGATGCATCGTGGCGTGTGATGGGCGAGATCAACCACCGAATGACGGCGTACGTGGCCGACAGGCTGGGCCTGTCCTGGCAGCAGGCCAGTGACCTCCGGCAGCACTACTGGCAGCGTTATGGGGCTACGCTGCTTGGTTTGTTGCGCCACCACGGGGTGCCCGCCCACGATTTTTTGAACAAGACACATCCCGGCGCGGACCTGCCCGAATTTGTGCAACGCATAAGCGGCGAACGTGAACGGCTTCGGCAATTGAGGGGCGAAAAATGGTTGTTCACCAATGCCCCACGGGCGTATGCCATGCACGTAGTGGATCTGGTCGGACTCAGAAACAGCGTTGACCGCGTGATCACCATTGAGGACATGCGGTTCTGCGGCCGGCTGTGCCCCAAACCCTCGCCTCTGGTCCTGCAACAGATGCTCTTTCGGGCGAGGCGTCCCGCCCATCGTGTGATCCTGATCGATGACCATGATGACAATCTCCGGGCGGCCTACGCCCTCGGAATGCGCACGGCACGTATCTGGGTGTCAAAGACAGCCTGTACCAAGGGGCGAAAAATGGGGCGCCCACCGACCGTCCGGCGTCCAAGTTACGTGCAGGTTCAAGTAAACTCTCTCGCAACACTAGTAAAACGACAGCATCAGCTCACGGGCTGATGACACCGAACGAGACAACCTACCACCGCATGGACGCTGCTGTTTCTCAATCTGCTGATACCCCTTCTACGCCAGGCCGCAAGCGGCCCAAACCGGGCGAGCGGCGACTGCAGATCCTTCAGACCATTGCCGCGATGCTGCAAGAGGGTGCGGCAGAGAAGGTGACGACTGCTGCGTTGGCCGCAAAGCTTTCGTTATCGGAAGCCGCCTTATACCGACACTTTGCCAGCAAGGCCCAGATGTTTGAGGGGCTGCTTGATTTCATCGAAGAGACCGTGTTTTCGTTGATCAATCAGATCGAGGCACGCAACACGCCGGCAGCCGGCAAGGCCCGTGAAATTGTGTTGATGCTTTTAAATTTCGCCGAAAAAAATCCAGGCATGACCCGTGTGTTGATCGGTGATGCTATCGTCAATGAAGACGCGCGACTTCAGGCTCGTGTGAATCAGCTGATGGAGCGGGTCGAAGCATCGCTGCGGCAGTGCGCACGGCTGCATGCGGCCGAGAGCAGTACTGCCGTGGTTGACCCCCTGGTCCAGTCGGGGATGGCCATGGCGTTTGTGCAGGGCCGCTGGTTGCAATTTGCAAAATCGGGATTTAAGAAACGGCCTTCTGACTCCGCCGATGCGGCGGTAAAGCTTCTGTTTTCAGCCTAAGCCGTTGCGGTTTCCGCACACGCTGCAGTTCGGATTTTTTGAAAGCCGGAGCTGTTGCCAGGTGAAGCTGCGCATGTCCAACATGGACAACGATTGCGCCGCCGAGGCATTGACCGGCCGAGGAATGATCAATTTAAGCGCTTCCGCGGCCTGCAGGCAGCCCATCGCACCGACCATTGGCGCGAGAACACCATAGGCACCGCAGGCATGTGCTGGCGGCGTGAGCTGCGGATCGAATACGCAGGCATAGCAGGCATGGTCGTCGTGCCGCGGGTTGATCACCATCAGCTGTCCCGACCACTCGATAGCGGCAGCGCTCACCAATGGAACGCGGTGCCGCACGCAGGCCGCGTTAATCAGCTGGCGGATGGCCCACTGGTCTGTGCAGTCGAGGACCACATCGGCCCGCGGAACAGCTTGATCAAGCAGAGCCTCATCGGCGTAAGCGACGGTGGTTTCGATCATGCTTCGGGGGTTCAGGCGTTCAAGCGCGCGGGCCCCCGCCAGCACCTTGGGCTGCCCGATATCCTCAGGACCAAACAGGGGCTGCCGTGCGAGATTCGTAGCCTCTACGCTGTCGCCGTCGATCCAGTGCAGATGGCCAACACCACTGCTGATCAGGTAGGTGGCTGCCGGACAGCCCAGGCCTCCGGCACCAATGATCAGAACCCGCGATCGGGAGACAGCCTGAACACCTTCTTCATCAAAACCGTCGAGAAGGGCGTGACGGCTGTGACGCAGCGTGTCGAGATCAGCCACCGCTTTCTGGGCGGGCAGAGGTTGCAACGGGCTTGCCTTTGAGATGATTCAAGGCCTGCTGCAGCTGGTAGTCGTCGGCCCCGCCAAACTCGATGGGCTTAAGCTCTTTTTGATCCTGGCCGCCGTTGTTTTTTGCATCGGCCTTGCCATTGGATTTCGCTTTCTCAGGCGGCATCGCTTTGGCGGGCGCACCTTTTTCTGTGCCAGAGAGATGCCGATTCAAATCGGCCTCGCGCACGCGCAGCCGATCGAGCACTGAACCATCGGCGGTCTCCTCCACCCAGAAGTCGGGCGCGATGCCTTTGGCCTGAATGGAACGCCCGTTGGGTGTGAAATAGCGCGCGGTCGTGAGCTTGATTGCTGTGTTCGAGGTGAGCGGCAAAATGGTCTGCACCGAGCCCTTACCGAAGGTCTGCGTGCCCAAGACTTTTGCGCGGTTATGGTCCTGAAGGGCCCCGGCCACAATCTCGGATGCCGATGCAGAGCCCCCATTGACGAGCACGACAATAGGCACGGTCTTGGACTGGGCAGAAAGTTTGGCCAGCGGGTCTTCGCGCCCACGGTGATAGTCCGATGTCACGGCGAAATACTTGCGCTTAGCGTCTTCTTGTCGTCCATCGGTGGACACCACGAGCGTTTTCTCCGGAAGAAACGCGGCTGACACACCAATGGCGCCGGTCAGCAGGCCGCCAGGATCGTTGCGCAGATCCAGGACCAAGGCCTTTAAGGGGCCCTTGTCGGCAAGTTGATTGAAGTGCTTCACCAGGTTTTCAACGGTGTGTTCTTGGAATTGCGTGATGCGGATGTATCCAAAGCCAGGTTCGATCAATTTGGAACGCACGCTCTGAATTTGAATCACGTCGCGCACGATGGTGAACGTGAGGGGCTTGGCCACGCCTTTGCGGCTTACCGTCAGCGTGACGGAGGTCTTGGGCTTGCCGCGCATCAGCTTCACAGCATCGTTTAACGGTATGCCTTTGGTGGCCTTTTCATCGATTTTGATGATGAGGTCACCGGCCTTCACCCCGGCCTTCTCGGCGGGCGTGCCCTCGATGGGAGAGACCACACGCACAAACCCGTCCTCGGTACCCACCTCGAGTCCTAAGCCGCCGAACTCACCCTGTGTGCCCACCTGCAACTCTTTGAATGCATCGGCATCGAGATAAGCCGAGTGGGGGTCGAGCCCTGTGAGCATTCCACTGATGGCCTCGGTGATCAGTTTTTTGTCTTCAACCGATTCCACGTAGTTGGACTTGATCGCGCCGTAGACATCGGCAAATTGGCGCAGCTCTTCAATCGGAAGGCTGACCTTGGCATCGCGTTGCGCAACCGCATTGACCCCCATGCTGACCAGCACACCGCTGACCAGTCCAATGGCCACCCAACCCGTGATCTGAAGTTTTTTCGTCATGGAGTGAGTGTAGGGCGTAATCAGGCCGCTTTGGCCTTTCCCTGGTTGGCTACAGCGGTCATCGCGGCCTCGATCTCGGCCGGGTCGGCCAGGAAGCGTCGGTCAATAAACCGGCACTGGTCGTCAAGGCGAATCTCAAGGGGCTGGGCAGTGGGGATATTCAGCGCGATGATGGCCTCTTCGGACATCTGCTCCAGGTACTTGATCAGGGCCCGGATGGAGTTTCCGTGGGCGGCAATCAGGAGTCGTTTGCCGGCCCGGACATCGGGAGCGATCGTGGACTCCCAGAGCGGCACTACCCGCTCGATAGTGTCTTTCAGGCACTCGGTAGCCGGAATAAGCGTGGGATCAATTCCCGCGTAGCGGGAGTCGTTGGCCACCCAGTAAGGGTGGTCGGGAGCCATGGCATCGGGCCGGATGTCAAAGGCGCGTCGCCACTTGAGCACCTGGGCCTCGCCGAATTTCGCGGCGGTTTCTGACTTGTTCAGCCCGCTGAGTGCCCCATAGTGGCGTTCGTTGAGCCGCCACTCCTTGTGAACGGGAAGCCACATCTGGTCGAGCTGATCGAGGGTGATCCAGAGCGTCCGAATTGCCCGTTTGAGCACCGATGTGTAGGCGGCATCAAATGCAAACCCTTTGGATTTGAGCAGCTGGCCGGCACGCACGGCCTCTTGTTGGCCTTTGGGGCTCAGGTCGACATCGACCCAGCCCGTGAAGCGGTTTTCGAGGTTCCATTGGCTTTCGCCATGGCGCAACAGTACGATGGAGAACGTTTTACTCATGGGCCACATTCTATAATTTCATGGGTCAATGCCGGTAAGCGGCCGTTTACGGGTGCGGTCCACCCGACTGTTTTTTTGCGAGGTCCGAGTGCAGTTTTTTATCGACAACATCATTTTGCTGGCCGCCGCATTTCTGAGTGGCGGACTTTTACTCTGGCCGCTGGTTGCCCGTGGCAGCAGTGCCGCCATGATCAATACCCTAGCGGCTACCCAGCTGCTCAACTCCAAAGATGCTCTCTTGATTGATCTGCGCGAGACCCGAGAGATTGCCAAGGGCATGGCGCCGCAGGCCCTGCACATCCCGATGAGCACGCTGCCCACACAAATCGATGACCTTAAAAAACGCGCACTCAAGGGCAAAGAGCAGGTGCCTGTGATTCTTATGTGCCAAAGCGGCTGGCGAGGCGCAAAGGCCGGCCGGCTTTTGAAGAAGGCCGGGGTGCAGGCCGTGTTTAATTTGGAAGGCGGCTTCGATGCTTGGCAGCAGGCCGGCCTGCCGGTCGCAAAACGCGCATAAGGAGCCGGAGATGGCCAAAGTTGTGATGTACAGCACTGCGGTCTGCCCTTACTGCCAGCGTGCCGAGATGCTGCTGAAGAGCAAAGGTGTGACCGAGATCGAGAAAATTCGAATCGACTTGGACCCGGCCCAGCGGGACATCATGATCCAAAAGACCGGCCGCCGAACCGTGCCGCAAATTTTTATTGGCGACCGTCACGTTGGCGGTTTCGATGACCTCGCAGCTCTGGACCGTGATGGCGGTCTAAGCCCTCTTCTGGCGTAACGGCGCCCCAAGCCTTTGGGGGCCGTTCGGCCCTCACTCTACTTTTTAACACCACGAAAGCCTGTCATGACCGATCAAAACAACGCTGCAACTGCGGCAGCCAACGGCCCCCAATTCAATTTGCAGCGCGTCTATCTCAAGGACCTCTCGCTGGAGATACCCGATGCGCCCGCCGTATTTCTCGATCACGCAGAACCGCGCCTTGAGTTTCAAATCGACACCCAGGACAGCACGCTGTCGGAAGGACTCTTTGAGGTCGCGGTGCGTTGCACCGTCACATGCCGACTCGGCGAGAAGACGGGGTTTTTGGTAGAGGCCACGCAGGCGGGCATCTTCGAAATCCGTGGTATTCCTGAAGAGCAGCTCACGCTCTTGAAGGGCATCTCATGCCCGAGCATCATTTATCCCTACTTGCGCGCGAATATTGCTGATGTGATTCAGCGGGCCAGTTTCCCGCCCGTGCATCTGGCCGAATTGAATTGGGAGGCGTTTTATCAGCAACGCATGTCTCAGCAGGCCAGTCAGAAGGCAGGCGGTGCTTCCGACAGTGGGCTCATTCTTCCCACCCAGTAATCCACGACCTTGATGCCACCGCCCACCTTGGTGATCGGCGCGGGTGCCTGGGGCACCGCGATGGCAGTGCATTTCGCAAAGCATGCCGCACCAGGGCACATCATCCTCTGGGGCCGTGACCCCGCGCAGATCGAGGCCATGGCCCAGCAGCGCGAAAACAAATCCTATTTGCCCGGCGTTGCGCTGCCAGACGCACTTTCGTTGACCGCAGACCTTGCCGATGGCTGTGCGAAGTGGCGCGCGCTCGTGGGCAGCGGGTCGCATGCAGTGGCGGGCCTGGTGGTGCTGGCCACGCCGAT
Source organism: Pseudomonadota bacterium (assembly GCA_039800265.1). Taxonomy (GTDB): domain Bacteria; phylum Pseudomonadota; class Gammaproteobacteria; order Burkholderiales; family Burkholderiaceae_A; genus Lacustribacter. The sequence goes on along the minus strand of JBDLRC010000203.1, from coordinate 4,162 downwards.
GGCGGGCCTTGAGTCGGCAGCGCAACAGATCGGCCAACACCTCGGACATGGGCGGCCCGGTGAGGGCCTGCTGTGGCTGGCCAAAGGGCTGCAGTGCCGCGCATCGGGCGCTTCCTTGACCGGTGAGACCGGCCTGCGTTGGCCGCATCAAATTCTGGCCGAGGCCTGCCCTGGGTGGACGATGGGCGCACTCAGCGGGCCAAGTTTTGCGCAAGAGGTGGCGCAGGGATTGCCGGCCGCATTGACGGTGGCCAGCGAAGACCTTGCCTGGGCCCGAGCTGTAACGCAGGCCTGTCATGGCCATGGATTGCGTCTTTATGCCACGCAAGATGTGATTGGCGTGGAGCTTGGCGGTGCCATGAAAAATGTATTGGCGATCGCTGCGGGGGTATGCGATGGCCTCTCACTGGGGGCCAATGCGCGTGCAGCATTGCTGACTCGAGGCCTTGCAGAGATGGCCCGCCTCGGTGTGGCCATCGGCGCCCATCATCAGACATTCCTTGGTCTTGCGACGTTAGGAGATCTGATTTTGACGGCCACAGGAGACCTCTCCCGAAATCGTCGTGTTGGATTGGCGCTTGCGCGTGGCCAGGCCTTAGACGCGATCGTGAAAAGTCTGGGCCATGTGGCCGAAGGGGTGGCCACGGCCCCGGCCCTGTTGCAGCTTGCCCGGTCGGTCTCGGTGGATGTGCCGATCACCGAGTCGGTGTGCGCATTGATTGCTGGCCACGTGACCGCACAGCAGGCGATCGTGCAGCTCATGGCGCGAGATCCTCGCGACGAGCATGGCCATTAATGCGGTGACCGTGTTTTGCGGGTCCCGTGCGGGAGATGATCCCAAGTGGGCCGACATCGCAGCACAGTGTGGCCGGCGCATGGCACAACAACAGCTTGCATTGGTGTTTGGCGGTGGATGCAACGGACTGATGGGTGCTATTGCCCGCGCCGTGATCGAACACAACGGAAAGGCCACTGGCATTATTCCCGAGAGCCTGCTGTCGTTTGAGCCCGCGATGGATGGCCTTACCGAGCTGTTCATTGTTGATTCCATGCATACGCGCAAGCTTTTCATGTCGGAGCGTGCCGATGCGTTTCTCGTGCTTCCGGGTGGTATCGGAACCTTTGAAGAATTTTTTGAAACCTGGACCTGGCGACAGATTGGCCTGCACCAAAAACCCATCGTGTTGCTCAACGCATTCGAGTACTACACGCCGCTTCTTCGTTTTCTTGACCAAGGAATGCAGCATGGGTTTATCCGTTCGGATCACCGTTGCCATGTGCGCGTTGCCACGCAGGTGGACGAAGCCTTTGAGTTGTTGACTCAGCCTTGCGATTGATCGGCAAACCCTTGCTGACGCCAGGCTTCAAAGACCACCACAGCCACAGCGTTAGAGAGGTTTAGACTCCGGTTGTCAGGGCGCATCGGAATGCGCAGGCGTTGTGTGGAGGGGAAGCCCTCGAGCCGATGGCCCAGACCTTTGGTTTCCGAGCCGAACACAAGCCAGTCGCCGGGCTGAAACGAGACATCGTGGACAGCGCGCGTCCCTTTCGTGGAGATAGCGAACAGGCGGCTCTTATCGGGGTTTTCTTTCGCGATGAATGCGTCCCATCCGGTGTGTGCCGTGAAGCTCGCGATCTCGTGATAGTCCAGCCCTGCCCGCCGCATTTTTGCGGAGTCGATAGGGAATCCGAGCGGTTCAATCAGGTGAAGCCGCGCACCCGTATTGGCACACAGTCGAATCACATTCCCGGTGTTAGGGGGGATTTCGGGTTCCACCAAGACAACGTTAAACATCGGCCTGTCGTATGCGCGCGTGGGGGGTGGGCCGCTGATGCCGAGGGACATGTGCGATCACTGCGGCGGCAATTACATGGCCGCCGCATGCGCGAACCGCGCGCGCAGCCTCACGAAGTGTGGCTCCCGTGGTCATGATGTCGTCGATAAGAATCACGCGCTGATTGTCTAATTTTTCAGACCCACGAAAGCTGCCACCGAGGTTTTCAGTCCGAGCGGCCTCTCTGAGCGTGGCCTGTCGGGCGGTGTCCCGGGTTTTTTCCAGCCAGAGCGTTTTCACATCCAGCCGCCAGAGCCTTGCGGCCTGCCGGGCCATGATCAGCGACTGGTTGTAGCCGCGCGAGGCTAGGCGTCTTCCGCTCAATGGCACGGGAATGACCAAGGGGTCTTCTCCAAGCCAAGGCCGTGGGAGCCGGCCCAGACAGGCGCCCAAGAGCCGCGCGGTGCCCCAGTCCCCGTGGTACTTCGAACGATAGACCGCCTCGGTCAGCAATCCGCCATAGGTCTCTCGCCACAGCACCGGAATGGAGTCTTTGCCCAGCGAGAGGCCTGACACTCCCCAGGGCGTTCGGGCCAAGGCCTCAAAACAGTTTGCGCACACTTCACTTCCATGGCTCTTCCCCCCGCAGACCATGCATGGTGCATGGAGAAGTCGGCGCACCAGCCGGTAGGCCGTGCAGCGAAGGAATTCGGTGCGGATGGCACCGCACAGGGTACTGAGAAAAGGGCGCACGATCGCTTCAATATACTGAGCCCATGGACAAAGATCCCCTCGTCCGAACGGTCGACCCGAAGAGCATGCGGCTGCAGTTAGAGCGCCGAGGGCTCGGCCGTATTCAGGGGCATCCGTTGTGGCAAGAGGCCGCAGAGCGAATGCGCGAGCGCCTGTCCTATATCCGATTGGAAGACGGCCCGGTCCTGCAGCATGGCCTCGCCGACTATGGGCAGTCCATTGACATCGCGCCGGCATCCTTGCAGCGGATTGAGTCCATGGGGCTTCTGGCGGCCCTGGCGGACGCGCGAGGCACGCTGGCCTACTGGGCAAGGTCGCTAAAGCCCGGCGGGCTGCTGATGTTCGTCACGTTGGGGCCGGACAGCTTCCGTTCGTTGGCCTTGGCACTGGGGGATACCCAACAGAGGGTCCATGTGGCCGGCTATCCCGACATGCATCACCTTGGCGATGCACTGGTGGGCCTGGGCATGACCAACCCGGTCATGGATGCCGAATGGGTTGATTTGACCTACTCCACCGCCGAGTCGGCCTTGAATGACCTTCGCATGCTTGGGGGGAACCCGCTTGTGGGGCGACGGCAGGGCCTGTCTGGGAGAGCTTGGAAAAAGAAGGTCCTTGCCGCACTGGAGTCGCTTCGTAGCCGGGACAGCATCCGCATCCGAATCGAATTGGTCTTTGGTCATGCCTGGGCGGCACTGCCGAAATCAGACCATCAGCCGGTGGCTTGGCACCCTCGCCCCCCCAAAAATGCCGCAGGGAGCATATAATCCGGCCGACTCGGTCATCAGGCTTAAGTTGTAAGTGGGGGGAGAAGCATGGAGACGTTGTCGAGATCATGGGTGTTGCGGCGGAACTGCGCCTTGACCCCTCGCCAGTCGTGCATCGCCTTTTTGGCGGTGGGCGCGACGTCGGTGGTCGTCTCGTTGGCTTGGGCGCTGTCAGGCGCCTGGATTGTTCTCCCCTTTTTGTTGGTCGAACTGTCGGTGCTCGCACTGGCGTTCTTGATCTACGCACGCCATGCGACCGATCGTGAGCACGTGACGCTTGCCGAGGATTCGGTCTGTGTCGAGGTGGTGCGCGGCAGCCGAACAGACCGCTGCGAGATACCACGTCAGTGGCTGCGTTGTGGGATGGACAACGACCAGAGCGGATTGATTCGGCTGGTCAGCAGTAAAAAAGAAGTGTTGATCGGACAGTTTGTAAGCCGGGCCGATCGGGAAAGGTTTTACAACGAATTTAAATTGGCGCTGCGGGCTTAGGCGCTGAGAGCAGTGCGAAGCACACATTGAATTTGGGGAGAAATTTTCAATGGACGGTCGTTACAACTTGCAAACACCCGTAACGGGTATCGCGACGGACATCTACTCGTTGCACAGTTTTCTGCTGTGGGTCTGCCTGGCAATTTTCGTTGCCGTATTTGCAGTGATGTTTTATTCGATTTATGCCCACCGCAAATCAAAGGGCTTTAAGCCCGCCGATTTCCACGAGAGCACAGCCGTTGAGATTGCCTGGACAGTCGTTCCGCTGCTCATCGTGATTGTGATCGGCGTGTACGCCACCCCAGTGGTAATTGCCCAGAAAAATACGGCCGATGCCGACATCACCATCAAGGCCACCGGTATGCAATGGAAGTG
>JBDLRC010000202.1:0-5300 GCA_039800265.1 Pseudomonadota bacterium | reverse complement strand
TGGGTCGCCCTCGACCCGGTCGCGCTGCGAATCAATGTACGAGAGCAGCTCATGGGCAATCACCGCAAGATTTTGCTGATACTGCCGGCGCCACTCGGGCGGCACCAAGAGCATGAAGCGGGTATCGAACTGTGCCGCGAGCGACGCGGTCTGCGACTTTCCGACCACATTTAAGCCCTTGGGCACATTAAAAAGAAGCCCGCTGTTTTCGGCGTTGATCCGCTCACCGGCTGGCGCAGCCAAATTGGCAGCAAATAACTTGCCTTGTCGGCGGATCACAAGCCGCACGGTCTGCTCGCCGCGCTGATCCAACATATCGTAGACATCGAGCACCGATTTCACTTCGGCGCCGTTCACGCTCACCACTTCATCGCCGGAACGAATACCAATGCGCTCGGCCAGACCACCAAACACCACACCGGACAACACGGGCGGAATTTTTTTCAGGCGGTCACTGGCCCGGCCATTTTCGAACTCGGCAATCCAGGCAAAAATTTGCGCCACCGAAGCATCGCGTGCGGCCTGCTCAGAGGTCGGCGCGCCAGCAAGCTTCGGTGCAGCAAGCTGCTCCAAACGCAAGGCTTTTTTGAATTGGTCGTAGGTGGGTGCCTCAAGCGCCTGGGCCGTGAAACGATGGCCAGCCGAAGAGATCTGAATGCCGACATAAGCAAGCCAGATGCCGGTAAGCACGACAAAACCGAATGCAACCCAGACCAGCCAGAACGACAGCCCGCGGGTGCTCATGTCAAGGGATTGGAATGTTTTTTTCATGAACGAGTCGGTTATGCGCCTTCCGATGCGGCATCAATCGAGAACTTTTCTTTCAGCTGCTGAACATCGCGGTGTTCTGCCAGAAGACTTACCTCGCGATGACGCACATCCATCTTCGCGCGGCAAGCCAAGAAGGTCTGAATCCAGGGGCCGGACTTCATCGAGATCACGGCATCGGCAATGAGCTGCTGGCCACGCTGATCGGGACGCACACGCACAGTCACCAGCTGAGAATCGGACTGATCAAAAAGGCTTAATTCAATAAAGGATAGGCGGCTGTAGCGGTGGTGCGAGCCCACCAGCAAGAACTGTTGATCATCCAGCGTGAAATAGATCTCATAGCCCGGCGCAACCTGCACGGTTTCCACAACATCGATCTGGGTGATGCCGACTTTGTTATGCCACTCCATGTCGGCCTTTTGGGCTTCACGGGTTTTGCGGTTGAAGTGGCGCATGCCTTCGTAGAGTTCATAGAGCGTGATCGGTACACGGTTCTGGCGTGCGAGATTTTTTAGGGCCTCGGTCTTGGTCTGAACCTCCTCGCGCTCGGCCGCAAGCTTTTCTTCGAGCGTACGAATGTCTTCTTTGAGCTGTGACTGCAGGTTCTCAATACCCTTTAAGGCTTCACCCCAGACCACATCGATCTCCGATGAATTTTCGGGCGGCACGCCGGCCATCGCCTTTTCAACGATTTCTTTGCGTTCGACGGCTTTTTGTTTTTTGCGCCGTGCATCGCGGGTGGCCACCACCATCAGGACAATGACCAGTACGAGGCAGATAAGGGCAATCCAAAGCCCGGGCCGGATTGGGGACACCGAGTCAACCATCTGTGGAAGCAGCGCCTTTTTGGAGTGAGTCGACAGCCGCAAGTGTAACGTGGCCCAACTGTGGAAAGACAGCCGGGGAATCCATCAGCGTGACCTTTGCGCTCAATGCGCAGAGTTCCACCTCGACCCGGTCATGGCGGGTCCCCGTGTCCAAAACGATCACGGTGGGCCGTTTAAGGCTGGGCAGCACCTTCACCACCGAGGCAAAGGGCAGGCATCGCGACAGCTGCGACCAACGTATCGACTCCCCCCTGGGGCTGCCATGGTCGTGTGGCTGCGGCACCTCTTGGCCACCCAAGAAGCGGGCCAGCCCGCCGCGGCTTTGCTCAAAACGCCACTGGGTGAAGCCTTCGGCCTTGGACGGTCGGCCAGAGAGCGAAAAATCAAACCCAAGAAAGGGGTACAGGGCCACCACACCCGTCAATGCGGGTCCCTTTTCCCACTCGTGGTCTAAGGTCAGGGTCTGGGAGCCAAAGCGAAGCCGCTTGGGTTTCGCCAGATCAAGGCTGTCCATCCACAACGCAAAACTTGCAGCCAGACCCACCCCCACCACCACCGCCGAGGACTCTTGCTTGGCCGCGCGTATCTGCTCCAGAACGCGTAATGCCGACGCATCATCGCCATCCAAGGCATCAGGATCAACAACAACCGGGGTAACGGGGTGACCCGCGGCGTGAAGTGCGGATCGCAGAGGGGTCAGATAACTCGGGCTGGAACCCCTGATTTCAAGCAGAAATAGTGGTGTCTGCTGCATGTGCGGAGTATATACTCGGCCCCATGGAAACCTTTGTGCTTGCGTTCGCAATCGCCATGGCCATCGTGGCCCTGGTGTTGTATTTCGAGCTCAAAAACACGCAAGAAAAAGTCGAGCGTGTGCGCACGGAAATCGAACAACGGGTCTCCATGACCATCAAGGGCGTCATGCACGACACCCAAGAAAAGATTCCTCAAATCGAAAAGCGGGTCGAGGAGATTGCCCAGAAGGTCGCCGAGACCGAGGCCGAGGTGCATCACTTGCAGCACCCCGAAGAGCGAAAACCCGACTAGCCGAGCCAGTGTCCTACGGACACCAAAAGCATCAGGGTCACCCAAAGAATCACCGCACGCCAGACCAGCCCCACGGCAGAGCGCAATGCGCCCTCGTTGGCCTCGCGCAGATCCGGCATATCCTGATAAAGCGAGGGCCAGGGGCCGCCTAGGGCCTCGGTTTCTGCCGGTTCGTCCACATACACCGAGACCGAGTGGGCCTCGGGCACGCTTAGGCGCACGCCCATCGCTCCCGCACCGGCGGAGAGAATCACCCGTTCGGTGTCATTGGCATGCGGGGCAAAACCCGACTTCACACGCCACATCAGAATCGCATCTTCAAAGTTACCCACGATCGCAAACACGATCGCAGTGACCCGGGCGGGAAACCAGTCCACCCAGGCGAAGGCACGGACAGCAAACTCACCGAAATTGGTGAGTGGCGGCGTGGGCGCATTGGGCGAACACGACACCGACGCCTCTTGGCGGGCATCGGCCCAGACACGGCGGGCCTCGGCTGCCAGCCGGTACATCACCGCGCCGGCAGGGCCCGGCAAGAGCACAAACCAGAAGATCACGCCGAACACATGGCGTTGGGCGCCCACCAAGGCCAGTCGAATCGCTTCGCGTGAGATCGCCGAGGCATCGCCGTTTTCCGAGGCGATGCGGGTCATGACATCGCCCCCGGAATGGGCCGCCCACTTACGTAATTCTTCCCGGGCCCGCGGCAGATCATTGTTGGAGAGCGCCAGCTGAATCTCGGTAAACCGATTGCTGAACTGACGAAACCCAATGCTGAGATACAGCACGCCCACCGTTGCGAGAAACCCCAGCACGAAGTGCACGCGGGTGAGCAACTCCACCACCAATGCCGTGATGACCGTACCCCCCACCACCACAGCCAGCCATGTCCAGCGGGCGGAAGAGGTCTCGCCCGTATCGGTGGCGCGCTCAATCCGCAGGAACATCTTCTCGATCCAACGCGCAAAGCCCGAGTCATCGCGCACGGGCCGCACCTGCTCTAAGAGCATGGCAAAAATAAAGCTAAATAAGGTCATAGCCGCTAGTCTAGCGTGCGTTGATCCCAGGCTGCCCACAAGAGCCTATAGAGGTTGCGAAGAATCGCTGCCGTCGCACCCCAGATAAAAAAGTTCTCATAAGGCATCGCAAAAAAACGAATCGCCTCGCCGGTGGGGCTTTTATCGGCCGTGACCAGCCGTCGCTGATGATTCGCCGGATCCATAAGAAAGGAGAGCGGCACCTGAAAAATATGGGCCACTTCGCGAGGGTCTTTTGAAAATTCCGCGGACGAGGCGACATGGCCGATGACGGGTGTGACCAAAAAACCCGTGGCTGTAAGGTAGTCGGGCATTTCCCCCCACACCTTCACACGTTCCGGATGCAGGCCAATTTCTTCGTGGGCCTCGCGCAGTGCCGTGACATGCGGAGACTCATCGTGAGACTCGGCACGCCCGCCCGGAAAACTTACCTGCCCGGCATGCGAGGAGAGATCGGCTGTGCGCTGTGTGAGCACCACCTGAATCGAGCCCAACGACTCGCAAGACAGCATCAGAGGTATCAACACCGAGGCCCGTGTGGCCGTCTCGCGCGTGACCGGCACCAAGGGCCGACGCCGATCGCGTAACTGCTCGGGTGACCACCGCGGAAAATCGCGCTGGCGCTGGATGCGGGAGAAGACCTGCTCTAGGTGCGAAAACGAAAGAGCCTGCTCGGGGAGGGCAGGCTCTTGAATCGGCGGCTCAATGTCAGCCGCCTGAGGATCAAAGCCGGGAAGCGCCTGGGAGGAGGAAGAGACTGACATCGACCGCCCTACCCCCACACCGCCATCGGCATGATTCCTTGTGCGTGTTATTCGCTCTCTGCAGCCGCAGCGGAATCGGCAACCTTGCGGCTGGCCAGCTTCTCGCGGATACGTGCCGACTTGCCGGAACGCTCACGCAGGTAATAGAGCTTAGCGCGACGCACATCACCACGACGCTTGACTTCGATGCCAGCGATCAGCGGTGAGTACAGCTGAAATGTACGCTCAACACCTTCGCCGGAAGACACTTTGCGAACGATGAAGGAAGAGTTCAAGCCACGATTGCGTTTTGCAATCACCACACCCTCGTAGGCCTGCACGCGCTTGCGGTTACCTTCCACCACATTGACGTTGACCACAACGGTGTCGCCCGGAGCAAAGTCGGGCACTTTTTTGTTCAAGCGGGCGATTTCTTCCTGCTCGATTTGACGGATCAGATCCATGATTTCTCCATAAGCCATCGTGGACTCGGTGCAAGTTGTTCCCCGATGATGAAGACGCTTCGCGCCCGTGAAATTGCCGAGGAACCACCAGCCCAGAGGATGGGGTTGTTACGTGTACTAGGGTTTTGGCGTTTTCAGGAGATCCGGCCGAAACCGGGTGGTGGCCTCGAGGGCCGCCTTCCTACGCCAATCCGCGATTCTCTCATGGTGGCCGGATAAAAGCACGTCGGGGACAGAGGCACCCTGGAAGACCTCGGGCCGGGTGTAATGGGGCCAGTCCAGAAGACCCTGGCCCGGCCCATCCCGCGCAAAGGACTCCTGCACGGCCGACTCGGCATCGCCCAGCGCCCCGGGGATCTTGCGAATGGCGGCATCCATCACCGCCAACGCGGCGATTTCACCCCCTGAGAG
>JBDLRC010000201.1:0-3984 GCA_039800265.1 Pseudomonadota bacterium | reverse complement strand
GAGATCTTGCGCATGATCTCCTCGATGGCCGGCATAAAGCCGAGATCAAGCATCTGGTCGGCCTCATCCAAGACAATCGTTGTCGTCTTGTCCAGGCGTGCCTTGCCGGCGCGCACATGGTCCAGAAGCCGGCCCGGAGTGGCCACCACGATATCGAGCCCGCCGGACAGCGCCTTGATCTGCGGCACGGGGCTTGCACCGCCCACAATCAACGCGACCGACGGCCTCATGAATTTTCCATAGGTGCGAATGCTTTCGCAGATCTGATGGGCGAGTTCACGTGTGGGCGCGAGGATCAATGTGGTGAAGGCCCGTGGGCCAGCACCGGAGAATTTCTGTGGTCCAAGGCGTTGCGATGCCAACGCGTGCAATACGGGCAACACAAACGATGCGGTCTTGCCTGTGCCGGTCTGTGCGATGCCGATGACATCGTGCCCTGCAATCATCTCGGGGATGACTTCGGCTTGAATCGGTGTGGGGTTGGAGTAGCCCTGCGCGGAAACTGCGCGCAGTAACGGATCGGCAAGGCCGAGTTCAGCAAATGTTTTCAAAATGGACTTTCAAAGTGGCCCTGTGCATGGGCACCTCGCGGTGCAACCGGAAACAGTCAGGCCGGGTGTTGACTAAGCGGGGGAGGCGGATGGCTCGGACGGATGGTTTCCGACAAGCGAGACGGGGCCAAAAAAACCGCAACGGATGCGGTCGGCCAGGTACAAACGCCATTTCTCATGGAATGAGAAACAAGAGAAGGCTAAACGCAATGGCACGAATACTACGCGAGTTTTGTGCCGCGCAACGTGTTTTTATTGAATAATTTCGTGATGCACGCGATGTCACGCCTCTTTTTGTTGTGGATGAGCACCACGTTGGCGTTATGGATTGTGGATGCGCTGTTCGAGAGTCTGTCGTTTGCGAACCTTTACAGTCTCGTTCTTAGTGGTTTTCTTTTGGCGCTCGCCAACCTCACGTTAAAGCCCCTGTTGGTCCTGGTGACCCTGCCGCTCACGTTGTTGTCGTTTGGATTGATGCTGCCGGTCATCAATGGGCTGGTATTGCTTGGCGTTGCACAGATCGTTCCGGGGTTTGAGATCGCAGGCTTCTGGATGGGGGTCCTTTGTGCGTTGGCGGTCTCGTTTGTCGGGCTGCTGATTGGGCTTGCTACCGGGCAGTCAGCCGCCCGTGGCAGGGTCCAGGTGGGCCGTTTTACGGTGGATGCGGGCCGCTCGCAGCCACCGTTCGGGCGGGATGGTGCCCAGGATCCCAACACGATTGATGGCGAGTTCCGCGACACATCGGCGGAAAAACCTCGTGAAATCAGGCGCTTAGACGGTAAATCCGACGATTGATCGAGCACTTATTTTCATAATACGAGAATATGCGGCTATGCCGCATTTTTTTGTCCGGAATGGTTGCACTGCAACAAATCTTTTGGTTCAATACGCTTTGTGCGCTGCACCAACAGGTTGGTCCGCAGGGCAAAACGTTAACCAAGCAGTGAAGTTCAATCCAACAACACACCGGAGAGTAAAAAAATGAAAAACGTAAACGAGCAATTCGCAGACCTGGCCAAAGCAAACGTTGAGAGCGCCGTTGAAGTGGCCGACGCAGCGTTCAATGGCATCGAGAAGATGGTTGACCTGCAGATGAAGGTTGCTAAGAACGCCCTGAGCCAGGGTGCAGAGAACATGAAGGCACTGGCTGGTGCGAAAGACATTCAAGAGCTGGTGAAAGTACAGTCTTCGTTTGCTATGCCCACGCTGGAGACAGCTGTTTCTTACGCGAACGCCGTCTACGGCATCGCTTCAGAGACCGCCAATGTATTCGCGAAGATGGCAGAAGCCCAGATCTCGGAAGCGAATGCTAAGGTTCATGGCGCTGTTGAAGAGTTCTCCAAGTCGGCTCCCGCCGGTTCGGAGAGCGGTGTCGCCCTCGTGAAGTCGGCTCTGACGGCTGCAAACGCTGCATACGAGACCGCCAGCAAGGCTGCCAAGCAGGCTGTAGCTGCTGTTGAACAGAATGTTCAGTCGGCAACCAAGGCCAGCATGAAGGCTGCTTCGACCGCACTGAAGGCTGCCTAAGTACCTGACAACCACCTTAGAGTGGTGTTCAAAAGGCCCGCACATGCGGGCCTTTTTTATTAGTGCTTGTTAACGAAGTCCAGGACCGCGCTGCAGACATCAGGCCCGTAGGCCACGGGATGCGCACTGTCTTGGCATTCGTGGATGCGGGTGAGCGGATGAATTTCGAACAGGCGTTTGACCACCGCGTCGTTCACAATTTCGCTGTGTTGACCACGTAGCAGCAGAATCGGCGCGGTCACTGCGGCAAACGCGTTTGAAAAATCAACGCCGGCGAGTCGTGTTTCATGAGGCAGGTCTAAGTGGTTCGGCTGGCGTACGGCCCGAAGCAGAGCAGGGTCGACATTGAGGCGTCCAGCAAGCTCTGCACCACCGATGTCGCTCGCCGAAGGCATGCCTGCGGTCAGGCTACGCGCAAGGCTTGCACCGACGTCTGCGCCCTTGGCCGAGGTGATGCCGGTCATCAGCGAAAACACGCCGGACCAAGGCAGCAACGGCCCGACGTCGTTCAGAATCACTGCGCCAAGATGCCGTGGTTTGTGGCTGGCCAAAAAGACGGCCAAAAGCCCCCCCATGCTGGTGCCCACGAGATGGATCCGGGGGGCGCGGTCGGTGGCGCCCATCGCGCCGAGTGCCCCGATGGCATGGGAGTAAAACAGCGACAGGTCGCTCAGATAAACACTCATGCGGTAATCGTGAGCACCGTTTAGGCGTGTCGAGTCACCGCGGCCACACCAATCCACGGCCATCACGCGTGCGCTGGGTGCAACGTGTTGTGCAAACTCTTCGAAACTCTGTCGTGTCTCAAGCAGTCCCGGTAGGCACAGAAATAGGTCGCGCGCGTGCTCGGGTCCGATGTCGTCGCCGACCAATAGCCGGCGACGCTCGGGTTCAAAGACCATCAACTCGAATCGTTTACGTCGCGTTGTCATTCCTCGAGGATTTTAACCACGCGACGCAGGGCATGGTCATCGGGATCGACCTCAATTTTGAAGCCGAGGTGGGACATCAGACCCAGCATGGTGCCGTTACGGGCGAGCACCATTCCCTCTATGACCTTGAGCTGTTGTTCCTTGGCCATTTCAAAGAGTGCGTTCATGAGCTTTCCGCCGATGCCGTGCCCCTGGTAATCGTCGCGCACCACCAGGGCAAACTCTGCACTGGTGGTGTTCGGCAGGAGCATGTAGCGGGCCACGCCAATGATCTCCTCGCCGCTGTTGTGCTCGACAACAGCGGCAAGTGCCATGTCGCGGTGATAGTCGATCTGGGTGAGCCGGGCCAGCTGTTTGGGGGTGTATTCCTTGATGTTGGAGAGAAATCGCATGAAGCGCGACTCCTCGGAAAGATTGGTCAACAGCTGACGGATACGTTCACTATCATCCCAGCGAAGCGGCCGGATCGTGTACACGTTGCCGTCTTGCAGGGGGTATTGCTCTGCGATGTGTCCAGGGTACGGCATGATCGAGAGGTGGCCATAGCGCGGTCTGCCCAGCACCTTGGTCTTGTCCACCACAATCCGCGCATCAACGACAACGGCCTGGTCTTTTGAGATCAGTACCGGATTGATGTCGATCTCTTTAATGGCCGGCAGTTCGCAGATCATGTTGGAGACCTGCAGAAGAATATGTTCTATGTTTTCGATGGCCGGCGACTGGAGTCCCTCGGGGTTTTCCTCTCGAAGTTTCTGGCCTAACTGCGTGCGTTCCACCAGCCGTTGGGCCAGCAGCGCATTAAACGGCGGCAGTTCCAAGGCGCGGTCGCGGACCCAGCGAATGCGCTCGCCGCCCGCACCAAACGAGATGATGGGCCCAAAGAGCGGGTCCGTCGTCATGCCAATGTAGGCCTCGGTGGTTTGTAGGCGTTGAATAAACCGTTGCACCACCACGCCGTCGATGCGGGCCTGGGG
>JBDLRC010000200.1:0-5151 GCA_039800265.1 Pseudomonadota bacterium | reverse complement strand
GCTGAACACGCTGTACGACAGGCCACGTTTTTCTCGAATCTCCTCGGTGAGTCGTGACACGAAACCGCCACCACCCAAAATATAGTTGCCAACCGTGAGCGCGAAAAATTCGGGGTCGCTGCGCGAAATGCCTTGAAGACCAAGCCAGAGATGGGCCTGCGTGGCAGGATGTGCAATCGCCTGACGTATTGGCGCCGACTGCTGCAACGGCATCGGTGTGTTGGTTAAGGGGCTCGAGGGCTGTGCCGCCGTTTTTGGAAAAAACGAGAACACCGTATCGACCAGTGCCTGGGCCTCGGGCTGGCTCAGGGCGCCCACTACGGTTACACGCATGCGTGATGGCTGCCAATAACGGGCATGAAATGCCTCGAGATCCCCACGCACAATCTTGGCTATCGATTCTGGGGTGGGCTGTTGGCCATAGGGGTGCGGACCAAAAACCGCCTTCCATAAGGCCTTGGTGGCCATCGACTGGGGCTGTGTCATCGACTCTTGAATCGCCGCGATCGTGCGCTTCTTTTCACGATCAAGCACATCGGCATCAAACGATGGGGCTACAAGCAGGCGCGCAAGCAGCCGGGCCGCAGATTGGCGGACTTCGGGTTCACTGAGCATGCGAAGACTAATGCTTGCGCGATCCAGGCCAACACTTCCTCCGCGCTGCACTGCCAATTCTGCGAAGCCTTCGCTGATTTGGGTCTCATTTAACGCTGGCAATCCGTCGTGCGCACGAACACCTTTGGACAACAGGCCATGGGTTAACGCCGCCACGCCAGATTTGTCAGCAGCATCCCAACGGCTTCCGCCATCAATATCCACGTTGAGATCCACCATGGGGATCTCAGGTGCCCGAAGAAAGAGCACCTTCACGCCATAGGGCGTGACCCACTGCGTCATGCCGAGTTCACGGGCCTGCACACCAGATGTCGCCATGCCCATCATCACCACTGAGAACACGGCAGACATTGCCAACCGAATACCATGCTTCATATCAATGCCTCATTCCCGCCGGAGCAGATGCACGCCGCGGAGCACGGTCCAGCGGCAACGGCTCGAACTCCAAAACGGTGAGTTGGTGATCCACAAAATACTCTTGGGCAACCCGTGCGATGTCATCACTACGGATGTCATCCAACACCGTAAGCCAATGCTCCGAGTCGGCCATTGGCCGGCCGGCCAATGCGAGTCGGGCCGCTTCCATCGCAATCGAAAAGGGAGAGTCTTGCTTAAACACCTGTGACGCCTTGGCCTGGCGCTTCACACGGATCAGCTCCTGCTCGTCCACGCCTTGTTTGGCGATTTTGGAGATCTCCTCTTTCACTTTGGCTTCAAGCGAGGGCAGTGAAACCCCAGGTGCCGCAGTGATGTCAAGCAGAAAAAGTCCAGGGCCACGTGCGATGGAGTCCATGCCGCTGTCGACCGAGAGGACCACACGCTCTTCGCGCACGAGACGGCGCGTCAGTCGGCCCGTACCAGGATCGTCCAGCAGTGTCGCAAGCACGCCAAGGGCGACCAGGTCACGCGCCGGCGGGGCTGTTTTGGTCAGGGGTCCGAGCTCGGCGCGCAGCGTGGGAGATTTGTACGCCATCATGACAAATGCATTTTGGGCAGGCGCACGCAGCGCGACACGGCGCTGGCCCGTCTGCTCGGGCTCAGCCTGTGGTTTACGCTCGGGCAGAGCACGCGCCTTCATGGGGCCGTAAAACTCGTTGGCCCATGCCAACACCTGCTGAGCGTTGACATCACCGGCCACCACAAGGATCAGATTGTTGGGCGCGTACCAGGTCTGATACCACTCTTGAACATCGCGGATGGTCAGATGCTCAAGATCATTCATCCATCCAATGATGGGGTTGCGTACAGGATTGGCTTTGAAGGCCTGGGCCACGATCGCCTCAAAGGCTAGGGCAGACGGATTGTCATCGGTACGCAGCCGTCGCTCTTCCATCACCACCTGAATTTCTTTTTTGAACTCCGCCTCGTTGAGTTTTAAAAACCGCTGACGGTCCGCCTCTAGCCTCATGACCTCGCGCAGTGAATCTTTGTGAATCTGCTGAAAATAGCCGGTGTAGTCTTTGGACGTAAATGCATTTTCCCGGCCGCCCAGCGCTGCCACACGGCGGCTGAATTCCCCGGGCGCTAAGGTTTTGGTGCCTTTGAACATCATGTGCTCAAGCACATGGGCCAAGCCCGTGCGGCCATTGGTTTCATCGATGGAGCCTGCCTTGACCCAGACCATATGCAAGGCTGTAGGTGCACGTGGGTTTTCATAGACCAGTACACGCAACCCGTTGGCCAGGGTCTGATCAAGTGTGGGGTGGGCAGCACCGGCCCATGCCACCGACGCCTGCGCTGTGGCCAGAAGCGTCATCAGCGCGAACAAAAGTCGTTTCAACATTGGCAAAAATGAACCTTTAGAATCGAAGCCTAGAGAATATGCGAAGCAGACCGAAAAACAGATGATTGGTTTCCTAGGGTTAGGCCGGACCCTTGACCGGCTCAAGCTCGGGCGTCTCCGTGAGGGGCTTGCCAAGACCCGCTCCCATCTGGGTGCTTTGTTTACCGGTCGGCGGCTCGATGAGGCATGGTTTGACGATGTCGAGACCGCGCTGCTCACGGCCGATGTGGGCACCCAGGCAACTGCCGAACTGATGACGGCCATTCGAAGTGAAGTCAAAACCCGCAAACTTAACGATGAAAGCGATCCCCGCGCTCTTGCAGACGCGGTGAGCGACTGCATCGCCCAGGCCCTTGGCCCGCTTCTTGCCGCAGAATCACCGGCACACACTGGACCCCGAGTGGTCATGGTTGCCGGCGTCAATGGGGCGGGTAAAACCACATCGATCGGAAAGCTCGCCAACACCTGGAAAAACGAGGGTTTAAAGGTGGTGCTCGGTGCGGGTGACACCTTCCGTGCCGCTGCCCGAGAGCAGCTCATGGTCTGGGGAGAGCGCAATGGCGTCGATGTGATTTCTCAGACCCAGGGGGATCCCGCGGCCGTGGCATTTGATGCTGTCAGTGCGGGCATGGCCCGTGGGGCCGACGTGGTCTTAGTGGATACCGCCGGGCGTCTGCCTACGCAGCTTCATTTGATGGAAGAACTCAAGAAAGTAAAACGGGTCATGAGCAAGGCCTTGGCCGATGCACCCCACGAGGTCTGGCTCGTGATCGATGGTGGAACGGGTCAGAATGCGGTCGCTCAGGTCAAAGCGTTTGACGATGCGCTGGGCTTAACGGGCCTGGTGGTCACCAAGCTTGATGGCACCGCAAAGGGCGGCGTGTTGTTGGCCATTGCGAGCGCCCGGCCGATTCCGGTGCGGTATATCGGGGTGGGTGAGGGCATCGATGACTTACAGCCGTTTGATGCGAAGGCATTTGCGGCTGCGCTGGTCGGCGAAATCTAACCGCGTCTGAGGACCAGTTCGTCACGCCGGAACGCAGTCGACGAAATATTCCATCTTGCCGTCGACATCTTGCTGCACAAGGCCGTGAATGTCGGCCTCAAAGCCCGGGAACTTTTCGTTAAAGCGACGTGCGAACTGCAAATACTGAATGATCGTTTTGTTGAATCGCTCGCCTGGGATTAACAAGGGGATGCCGGGCGGATAAGGCGTAAGCAGGCTCGTGGTAATGCGGCCCTCGAGCTGATCGATCGGCACACGCTCGGTTTTGCGATGGGCAAGATAGCCGAAGGCCTCCGCGGGTTTCATCGCAGGATCCATGTTGGAGAGGTACATCTCCGTGGTGAGGCGGGCAATGTCGTTGGCCTTGTACATGTCATGGAGCTGTTGGCAGAGATCAGCAAGCCCGACCCGCTCATAGCGCGGATGCTTGGCACAAAACTCCGGGAGCACGCGCCACATCGGCTGGTTTTTATCCACATCATCTTTGAACTGCTGCAACGCTGTGAGCAGGGTATTCCACCGGCCCTTGGTGATGCCAATCGTAAACATGATGAAAAATGAATACAGGCCGGTTTTTTCCACGATCACACCGTGCTCGGCGAGGTACTTGGTCACAATCGATGCCGGAATACCGCGGGCATCGAACTCTCCCTTGATGTTGAGCCCCGGGGTGATCACGGTCGACTTGATCGGATCGAGCATGTTAAAGCCCGGCACCAGTCCGTCGAATCCGTGCCAATCATCGTTAGGGTCTAGGTCCCACTCACTGCGCGTGGCCATGCCATGGCTGTCGGCGGTGACATCCTCAGGGCCCCAGACCTTGAACCACCAATCCAATCCAAACTCTTCGTCGACCTTGCGCATGGCTCGCCGAAAGTCCAACGCCTCCACGATAGATTCTTCAACCAAGGCGGTGCCGCCCGGAGGTTCCATCATGGCCGCGGCCACATCCAGCGAGGCAATAATGGCGTATTGCGGGCTGGTCGAGGTGTGCATCAGATACGCCTCGTTAAACACATCCCGATCCAGGGTGCGGGTTTCACTCTCTTGAACCAGCACCTGCGAGGCCTGTGAGAGGCCGGCCAGAAGCTTGTGCGTGGATTGGGTCGAGAAGATCAGCGGGTCTTTGGGCCGTGGGCGATCTTTGCCGATCGCGTGCATGTTTTTGTAGAAATCATGAAAACAGGCATGCGGGATCCAGGCCTCATCGAAATGCAGTGTATCGATGTAATTGCCCATCACGTCTTTGATCATCTCCACGTTGTAGAGCACGCCATCGTAGGTGCTCTGGGTAATCGTGAGAATCCGCGGCTTGGCATTGCCATTGCCGTGCTTGAGCGCCTCGCGGGCAAATGGATTGGCCTGAATTTTTTTCTGAATATTTTCTGGCCTGAATTCATCAAGCGGAATCGGCCCAATAATGCCAAGATGATTGCGGGTAGGCATCAGAAAGACCGGGATCGCGCCGGTCATGGTGATGGCATGCAGCACGCTCTTGTGGCAGTTGCGGTCCACCACCACGATGTCCCCAGGGGCCACCGACGCATGCCAAACAATCTTGTTCGATGTGGATGTGCCATTGGTCACGAAAAAACAATGATCGGCATTAAAAATGCGGGCAGCATTGCGTTCAGACGCGGCGACCGGTCCGGTGTGATCCAGCAGCTGGCCCAACTCATCCACCGCGTTGCAGACATCTGCGCGCAGCATGTTCTCGCCAAAAAATTGGTGAAACATCTGGCCCACC
>JBDLRC010000199.1:0-4005 GCA_039800265.1 Pseudomonadota bacterium | reverse complement strand
AATCGGCCATCAAAGACATCTGCAAGCTGGTGCACGATGCCGGCGGCCAGGTCTACATGGATGGCGCTAACCTAAACGCCCAGGCGGGCCTGACACGGCCCGGCGATATCGGTGCCGATGTCTGCCATATGAACCTGCACAAGACCTTCTGCATTCCGCACGGTGGTGGCGGTCCCGGCATGGGCCCGATTGCCGTGGCCAAACACCTGGCACCTTTTTTATCCGTAAGCCCATTTTGTGCCGGGCTGATGGCAGTGGACAGTGCATCCACCCAAAAGGCATTGGACCCCGCGCTGGGTTCAAACAGCGTGTCCGCCGCGCCCTATGGCAGTGCACTGATCACCACCATCTCGTGGATGTACATCCGCATGATGGGTGCCAGCGGCATTCGCAAGGCCACCGAGCTTGCTATTCTGAACGCCAACTACATGGCCAAACGTTTCGAGGGCCACTTCCCGATTCTCTACAAGGGCGAAAACGGCCGTATTGCCCACGAGTGCATTCTGGATCTGCGTCATCTGAAGGGCGAAGTCGGCATTACCGCAGAAGATGTGGCCAAGCGCCTGATGGACTATGGCTTTCATGCGCCAACGCTGTCGTTCCCTGTGGCCGACACCTTGATGGTGGAGCCCACCGAATCGGAATCCAAAGCAGAATTGGATCGTTTCTGTGAGGCCATGATTGCCATTGCCGGTGAAATTCAAAAGGTCCGAAGCGGCGCGTTCGATAAGCTGGATAACCCGCTCAAATGCGCTCCCCACACGGCACAAGAAGTCGCCGGCGAGTGGAAGCACAGTTATTCCCGTGAGGAGGCGATCTACCCCCTGGCATGGGTGCGCGGTGCAAAGTTCTGGCCCACGGTAAAACGCATTGACAACGCCGCAGGCGACCGCAACCTGGTCTGCACCTGCCCGCCGGTGGAAGCCTACGCATCATGAAATCCATTCCACTTGAGCGGCTTCACACCGAGCTGGGCGCTAAGTTTGGGCCCTTTGCCGGCTACAACATGCCCATTCAATACCCCATGGGGCTCAAAGGTGAGCATCTTCATACCCGCACCCATGCGGGCTTGTTCGATGTCTCCCACATGGGGCAGCTGCGCATTACCTGCGCACACGACCCCAGCGGTGCCCAGCTTCGCTGTGCATTAGAAGCGGCGCTGCCCTGCGACTTTGATGGCTGGCCCAACGACACCCAACGCTATTCGGTGTTGCTCAACGACCAAGGCGGCATTGAAGATGACTTGATGCTGGTCTGGCGCGATGGCTCAAGCGTAGCCAAAGGTTCGAGCGGCGGTCTCGCTGATCTTCCCGCAGGCACGCCCGAGGTGCGCATGGTGGTCAATGCCGGCAATCGTGATGCGGATTTGGCACTACTTAAAAAACTGGCGCCCGGACTCACCTTTGAATGGGTCGATGCCGCGCTGATCGCGCTTCAGGGCCCTGCCGCCGAAGCCGTCTTAGCCAAGCTTGATCCTAGTGCAGCCAACATGGTATTCATGCAGGCCCGTGATCTGATGCTGTGCGGAGTTCCCTGCTTTACTACCCGTACCGGCTATACCGGCGAAGACGGCTATGAGATTTCCATTCCAGCCAGCCACGCCGATCGCATCGTTCGCGACATGATGAACGATAACCGTGCCAAACCCATAGGTCTGGGCGCCCGGGATACCCTGCGGCTTGAGGCTGGACTTCCACTGCACGGCAATGACATATCACCCACCATTAGCCCAATAGAAGCAGGTCTGCCGTTTGCCATTGCCGCCTCGCGCCGACTGCCCAAGACCAATGCCGATGGCACCAAAACCACACCGACCAAAACCGGCGGTTTTCCCGGTGCGCAGACCGTGTTGAAGCACTTAAACGAAGGGGCACCGCGGAAATTAATCGGGCTGGTCTCGAAAGAGCCAGTACCCATTCGCTCGCATGCCAAAGTGGTCACCGCCAACGGCCAAGAGGTGGGAGAGGTCACCAGCGGCACGGTATCGCCCTCTCTTGGTCATCCCGTGATGCTGGCCCTGGTGAACGCAAATGCAGTGGGGGAACCCCTGTTTGCGATTGTGCGAGATAAGCAACTCAAGGTTGAGGCAGTAAAACTGCCGTTTGTTCCTAAGCGCTACAAACGGTAGTTACTCAATATTGACCACTCGAACCCGGCGATTCTCTGCAGCAAGCGGATCGCTGGGATTCGCCAAACGCGAAGCACCGTAACCTTCGGTGCTCAACCGCTTTTGATCGATCCCGTTTTTAACCAGAAAAGAACGAACAGCTTCAGCACGTTGCTTAGAGAGCCGAAGGTTCACGTCGCGCGAGCCTTTTCCATCGGTATGGCCCTCGAGCATAAAACGATCTTGCTTTAAGTCCTCGGCGTTCATGGCTTTTGCAAGCTCGGTCAGCACTACCTCGCCTTGCGGCAAGAGCTTTGCTGAATTGAAATCAAACTGGATCAACAAGGAAATGCTGGCAGGCGCAGCGGGGGTTGTTTGGGTACTTGCAGCCGGAGAACTTGAGGGTGATGCTGCAGCGGCGGCAGACGCGCCGGTGGCCGCTGCCGCAGGCACTGCGCCAGCCGCTGATGATCCAGCAGGGGCAGTCGCTGTAGCTGACCCGCCTTCAGGCTCTTTGGAGATAACCAGATTACGCTTTTGCCCTAACGAGCGGGTCTTAGGCCGAAGCTGCTCGGCAATCTCCGCAGCGCTTGGGTGACTCGCGGCAGTCGCTCCTTGAGCCACTGCCTGTGGCGATGGCAATGCCAACAGTGTCATGACCGAACACGCAAGGCCAACACATGTGCCCGTATGTCGCTTAGAGAGTTGCAAAAACATCAACGTGAATCTCCAATCAGGGTGTACGGCGCCCAGAACATCGGGTGGGCGTAGCTGTAAAGCAGTTTCTTGGTTTGAGGATCTAAGTATCCCGGTGCATCGATCAGCGACTGTGATGCCTCTCGCACGGCCTGAGCCCGCGATGTATTTTTCGAGTACCGGGAAAAAATCTCAACCACCAGTCGTTTCGCCGATTCGCTCTCGACTGGCCAGTGGGTCAGCAAAAGCGCCCGTGAGCCCGCATAAAAAAATCCGCGGCCTAGGCCAGAGGCGGCCTCTCCACCCAGCCCGTCGGCCGCGCCCGTATTGCAGGCACTTAGCACGACCCAATCAGCATCCAGCTTTAACCGCAGAATATCTTCCAGTGTTAATAGCGAATCACGAGGATCCTTGCGATACGACATGGTGAGTGCGGGCTGCGTGAGCCCAGGCATATCGCCAGGAATCAGACCATGGGTCGCAAACGCCAGGATTCTTCGATCGTTCAACTTCATGGACATGATTCGGTCGCGTGTAGCGTCAGACCCAAAAACCGTGTCTCCCCGAGGATCAGCACCAAGTGAACGGGCAATCGCCAAGATCTCATCACGGGTGTCCGGCAAGGGTGGAATATCGGGAATGGCCACAGCCTCTGCTGGTCGATGAGACGCCATGGAGCGTTTCTCTACCGCTGCATCGGCCATGGCGAGAATATCGGTTGCAATCTCAATGCGCTCATTCGGACGTGCCAACTGGCCAGCATAATCCGATGCACTGACCGTAACGCGATTTTGCTGCTCTTGGCGCGGAATCTTCATATTCCGTAGTGCGACTGAGTTTTTCGGAACGGTGCTCACCTGTCGAGTTGCACCGGCAGCCTGAACCAGCTGGCCACCAAATTGAGGATCACCTACGCCAAAAAATACGCGACGCGAATCACTTCCTCTGGGCAATTTACGCAATGCGATCGTGGCCATCGCCGATGGGTTATAGGCAATGGCCACCTGGCGATTTAACCAAGGTGCCCGTTGATACTCGGCAAAGAGCAATCGCGGGTCAGGCGTGGCCCGATAGGGTGCGGTTGTAAGCAGTGACAACGGCAGTGTACCCAGCGCCCCGGTGGTCGAGACCGTCCACGACGACGCTCCTTGTAGAGTAGACGCCAAAGGTGCGAGTAGCACCTCATACAACCGATTGGAAGC
>JBDLRC010000198.1:0-11629 GCA_039800265.1 Pseudomonadota bacterium | reverse complement strand
CTCGGTGCGACAGGGGGAGCTTGTCGCCTTGATCGGCGCCAACGGGGCCGGAAAAACCACGACACTCAAAGCCATCACCGGACTGGTGCCGCCTGCCGAAGGCCAGATCCTGTTCGGTGGCCACGACATTACCAGCACGCCTGCACATCAACTTGCGCGCCAGGGCCTGATCATGGTGCCGGAGGGCCGCGGTGTGTTCACCCGCATGAGTATTCTTGAAAATCTCCATATGGGCGCCCATTGCCGGTTGGATGGTCATCACCATGCGGGCACGCCAACGTCGAAAGAAATTAGCGAAGCGATCGAGGAGCAGCTGGAGCAGTTCCCTCGGCTGAAAGAGCGGCAACATCAGCTGGCCGGCACGCTCTCTGGCGGAGAACAGCAGATGCTCGCCATGGCCCGCGCACTCATGGCCAAGCCCGCTGTACTGCTGCTGGACGAACCGTCGATGGGACTCTCACCGGTGATGGTCGAGCGTATTTTTGAAGTCATACGTTCAGTGTCGGCTGGCGGTGTCACGATTTTGTTGGTCGAACAAAATGCACGACTCGCGCTTCAAACAGCCGATCGTGGGTATGTGATGGAATCCGGAATGATTACCATGAGCGCGGCTGCAGACGCGCTGCTGACCGACCCCGCCGTGCGTACCGCCTACCTCGGCGAGTAACCTCAGCCAGCCACATGGCCTGCCCCTGCGGCCGCAAGCGGCTCAAATAAGCTTTGAAAAACGTCCCGGGTTGACCTGCGACTGAAAATAGCGATCAAACACCATCGCAATACCGCGCAGAAAAAACCGCCCTTTGGGTGAGACTTGAATGCGATCGTTCGCCACAGTGAGCATACCCTCGGGCTCGAACTGCTGCTTGAGTTGAGCAATTTCCTGCGCAAAATAATCACGAAAGACGATGTCATGGTTGGCCTCAATGGCCGCCATTTTTACATCGCCTTGGCACATTAAATCCATGATGACATCGCGTCGGATCAGATCGTCTTCTGACAACTCAAACCCGCGCGTGATGGGCAACACACCCCGATCCAAGCATTCGTAATACTCGTCCAGCGTCTTCATGTTCTGGCTAAACGACGCTCCAATCTTGCTGATCGACGAGATGCCCAAAGCCAACAGGTCGCAGTCGGCCTGGGTGGTGTAGCCCTGAAAATTACGGTGCAGGCTTCCATTACGCTGAGCAACTGAAAGCTCGTCATCGTCGCGGGCGAAATGGTCCATGCCAATAAATTGATAACCCGCCTCGAGCATCATGTTGATCGCCAGGAGCATGATTTCAAGCTTCGTCTCGGCCGTAGGCATATCCTCCGGCGCAATACGTCGCTGAGGTTTGAAGCGTGCCGGCAAGTGGGCATAGCTGTACAGGGCGACCCGATCCGGCGAAGCCTTGAGTACCCGCTCAAGCGTGCGCCCAAAGCTCTCGGGCGTCTGCTTCGGCAAACCGTAGATCAAATCCATGTTGATGGACTGAAAACCGCAAGCGCGTGCGGTCTCCAGGGTGGCCATGGTCATCTCCTCGGGCTGGATACGATGCACGGCTTTTTGCACGCCTTCATCAAAGTCCTGTACTCCGATGCTCATTCGATTGAAACCAAGGTCTGCGAGCAGATGAATCATGCTGGTGTCTGCGCTTCGCGGATCAATTTCAATGGCGTATTCGCCGTTTGGTGCGAAATCAAAATGATCACGCAGCATGCGCATGAGCCGTGAGAGCTCTGCTGCATTCAGGAAGGTAGGGGTTCCACCCCCAAAGTGCATCTGCGTTACATAACGGCTACTGGGCAGATACGATGTCTGAAGCTTGATTTCTTTTTCAAGGTAATCAAGGTATTTGCCAGATCGGCTGTGATCTTTGGTAATGACCTTGTTGCACGCACAGTAGTAACAAATAGACGCACAAAACGGCAAGTGCACGTACAACGATAAGGGCTTGTCGTGCTCCGTGCGATCGCGGCGATCGAGCCACTTGGCATGGTCGCGGGCATCAAAGCCCTCATGAAATCGATCTGCCGTCGGATACGAGGTGTAACGTGGCCCCGGCATGTCAAAGCGTCGAATCAACGCTTCGTCAACGCCAAATGCCTCTATCGTGGTTGCCATGATGTACGTCTTCCCTGCCCTTGTTGCGGCTGATGATTCGGCCGTGTTGTGCGCCATAAGTTAGCCGGCGCGATGAGCGAAGTATCAACGATAGGACTGTCGGGTGTGCTTGATGGAGGTCAAAAAAACGCCCAAAGGATGATCCTTTGGGCGTGGCCTCCAAAAGCCCGGACGGGGGGACATCCGCTAGTGGGCCTGATTGAGGAGGAGGGAGAAACGTTGCCGAGACGGTATCGTGTCCGTTGTTGATTTATTTCTTCGTCCGAGCGGCTACAGCAGCCTCGGAGAGTTTGGTTTCAGGGCCACGAAGCTCAGGCCAGACCTTGGCCATGGGCTCTCCCCACAATGGTTTGTAGGCGCCTTGGTGACAGGTTGCACAGTTCACTTTCGCAATATCACCCATCGGACCTAAGCGGTTAGCCGGAAACACCTTCGTAAGCGGTGTGATGAACTCGTTGTTAAGTTCGCGCACCATACGAATGCCATGCCAGGCCGTTAGACGCTGGGGCGGGCTCTGCTGCCAGTCCGAAAAGTTACGCGAGTTATGGCAAAACGCGCAGTTCACGCCCAACCCTTTCGACATATGCATCATCAGGCCGTAGGTCGCCTCGGTCGCTTGAATCGATGATCCATTGCCATTGATGCCCTGAGGAAGTGCGGTCTGTGAAATCTGACGAATGCGATTGCTGCCCTCGAGGTACGCGCTGTAGGGGTCTTTCGGCAGGGAGGAATAGCCAACGGAAGGTTGTCCTGCCTCGTTCTGACCATTGCGCTGACCCAGCAGACCTTTAGCAAGCTTTGCCTCGTCGGGCTTAAACCAGACTTGGTTCGGCACGGGCTGTCCGCGGTGACAGGTGTGACAGGTCACACCTGTCTGGGCAACGTGATTGGTCCAAACAGCGTTGAGGTGTTTGGTCATTTCGGTCATGCGCCGCGCCACCACTTTGGTGTAGAGCGAGTCATCTGCGAAGTTATTCAGGTTATGGCAATAGGCGCAGCCCTGTTCGGGTGATACCCACTGCGTGTACGCAATCATCACGCGGTTAAATTCACCGACGCTTAAATTGCCCAACACTTTCACATTTTTGTACACCTGACTTGCACGTGGGCCGCTCTTGTCGGCCTCGGGCAATGCAACTGGTGCAGTGTTCAGCGCCGCCTGCTTTTCAATGATGCGGGGGTTGTATACCAGTTCCATACCGGTGCCGCGAAACCCGGTCTGCACCGTATCGATGGGTGGGCGCTCACAGCCGGCCAACACCGCCGATGCCGCCACGACAGCGGCTATCCATTTAAATCGTGTGATAGTCATTATTTTGCCCCTTGTGTCATCGCGGGATCCACTACAGTGGGCCACATTTCGGGATACGGGGGAGCGATGCCATGCTTCACACCCCAGAGGTACCAGTTGTCCACCACAGTTCCGGTCAGAAGAATTCCAATACCACCGGTCAACGGGCAGAGCACTGCAAACCACCAGGCCCAGCGGTGAATGGATTCCATGGTGGCGTTAAAGCCCATGGTCCAGCGCCAGAAAAGCGCGGCCCGCTCGGATGCCGTGCCACGATCGATGATTTGTTCAACCTCACGGTCGCCGCCATAGCGCGTAACGGCAAGAATGGTCGCGCCGTGCATTGCGAACAGAAGTGCAGACCCATACAAGAACGCAATCGACAGCATGTGAAATGGGTTGTAGAACAGATTGCCGTAGCGAATTGAGAATGCGGCTGTCCAATCCAGATGCGAGAAGATGCCAAACGGTACACCCTCGGACCAGCTGCCCATCAGCAGAGGACGGAAAAAGCCGAGCACGAGATACAGCCAAATGGCAGCTGCGAAGGCCCAGGCCACATGCGTGCCCATTTGCAGCGCACGCGCACGTCGGTAGACCCGCACCCACCACAGCAGAATCGATACCGTCAGAAAGAAACCGGCCATGTTCCACCAGCCGCCTTGGTTTAACGGTGCAAGCTTGAGGCCGTATTCAGGTGCCGGAGGGTCCAGTGATAGCCAAAACAATTGGCGCACAAACTGGATGGGGTCATAGTTCACCTGGACCAGCATGTTCCATCCCACGATGGTGAATGCAATGATGAAACAGAACGCGGAGGCAAGCCCCACCTTGCCCAGATAAATGGGCCCGATTTGGGCGTTACCCAGCCGCCCGGCCAGATGCACGAGAAATGGGTTCTTGGTGCGCTCACCCTCATCGCGCGGATCAATCGGCGCGCTCGCATGCGGATGCGTAACCGCCTGGACTTGGGTAAACAGATTTTGAAAGTCAGCCATGATGTTCTCCTAACGCACCGCTTATGACCAGATGGGCAGATTCAGCCACCAGTTCCACCACTCTGGCCAGCCACGTGTCCAGAACGGCCCGCTGATCACAATGCAGACCGCGCTGAAAAATACGGCCGCCAAGGCAAGATACAAACCAAGGCGGTGAATGCCTAAGGTGCCGACCGAATAACCGATCAGGTCACGGAAAAAGGTGTCTTCGTGCTCGGGTGTTCGAACCACAGTTCCTTTTTTAGGATTGGCAGCAGAGAGAATCAGGCCGCCATGCATCGACAATGCAAGTGTGGTCGTAAAAAATAATGTAATTGCCAGCATGTGGGCTGGGTTGTAATGGAAATGCAAGTACTGATAGCCCACGTTAGACACCCAGTCCAAGTGGCTCAAAATGCCGTAAGGAAATCCATGGCCCCAGGCGCCCATCAACACCGGCCGAATCACCACCAGTGTGAAGTACCCAAATACCGCAACTGAAAATGCAACCGGCACGTGATAACCCATGCCAAGCTTGCGACAAATCTCAACCTCGCGCAGTGCCCATGATCCAAATGCAGCCAAGGCGCAGATGGTAATCAGCTGCCAGAGACCGCCCTGCAGCAGCGGCGCAAACCCGAGTCCGTAGCTTAGATCGGGTGGCGCAATATTGATCTGCCAGAGGTTCCATGTCGGGCCCTGTGAGGCGCCCCAAATGATCAGCAGCGTGCCCAGCACGGCGAAGAAAACCGTCGTCAGCCCAAAAAATCCGCAGTAGAACGGGCCCACCCAAAAGTCGAACATATCGCCGCCGACCAGAGTGCCTCCCCGCACACGATACTTTCTTTCAAAACTGAGCATCGCCATTTTTTATCTCCAATTCATCGATGTGCAGAGAGGCCTGGTGTCAACACCAAATCTCTCTGCATTTGCTGCTCAACAACTACTTGGGCGAAGCCACAGAAGCAGGTTTTGCTGCCTTGATTTCTGCCTGTGATTTGCCATCCAGCCAATTGAAACGCTCGGTCGAAAGCAGAATGAAGTGAATCATTGCTGCCAAACCGAACAAAAATACCGCCTGTGCTGCTAGAGCGCGCAGCGGGTCGAACAAGCGCCAAACTCTCCACATGGTTCCATCTCCTAAAAAATAAATTACGTAAGCTGCGACATGAAGGTATAAACAGCTGCCCTCACATCACCGACCAACGTCTTGCCACCTTCTGCTCCCGGAAACCAGGAACGCCACTGCAAAAACAGCATTTGCGCGACGAGAGCGATCGCCAGAAAAAGGACGAAACTCACAGCAAAAATGCTGTAGTACGTGATGGAGTTGGTTTTCACCGACTCTTGCAACATTTCGTCTGATATCTGATTCATGACATTCCCCTACAAAAAAGGTGGTGGGTTAATGGAACCAAGGACGCCATGCCCATACCAATGCATGGGCGATGACGGCGGTTGCCGTAAATGCAAGAAAACCCTGGATGTAAAACTTGTGAAACTCCTGAGCTTCCTCATCGGTGAGTCCCGAAAGACTCTGATTTTGATTACTCATAGGATTACTCCTCTAAGTTGGCCTTACGGCCGTTACCACGAAACCCCCCCGTGGCCGGGGATGGCGCCACATGACACCGCGACATTCGTTGCGTTAATCCGATCTGGGCAGGCCGCGTCATGTCAACGCTCCCTGCTGAGCCGCATAGCGGGCACGCCGAACCACGTCGGCAGTCACACGCTCTTGGCCTGTGGCACGTGCATCACGCTCGGCCCGATCACGCAGGCGTTTGGCGGCAGAGATCTGCACCAACACCGGCTCGGATTGAACAAATTCATTGAGCAATGCCTGGGCGTCGGAGTCCCACGGCATTGCGGATTGGGTTTCACCCGACCGCGCAGGGGTCGGATCCACACGGTCCATATCGGTGCCCAGCGGCAGGATATGAAACAGCGCATCAAAAAGAGCGTTACAAAACTCTTGCAAAATGTACGTCGCACCGGAATAGCCCATAAACGGCGTTCCCGTGTGGCGGCGAATGATGGCGCCAGGAAACGAGGCCGGAATATAGGTCGCGCGCGCACCGCTCTCGGCCAAATACATACGCTCGTTGTAACTGCCAAACATCACCAGCGGAGGCTTCTCTTTGCACAGCTGACGTACGGCCTCACTGTCGGTCTTCTCACCCGGTTTACGGGACACGGCGAAGTTGCATGGCAGCCCAAGCTCATCTTCAAGGAAGTGGCGAACACCACGTGCATAGGTGTCGTTGGCCACAATCGCAAAACTCGCGGTGCCAAAGAAGTCTTGCGTCACCGAACGCCATAAATCCCAAATGGGTTTGATCGTGGTGTGCTTTTGCTGCGTGATGAAGGGCTCGGGGTCAAGACCAAGGAGCTCGCCGAGCGAGCGCAGAAATTTTGTGGTGCTGTGCAGCCCGATCGGGGCCTGCAGGTAGGGGCGGTCAAGCGCCTCGCAGAGCAGACGGCCGTACTCACGGTACATGCAGATGTTGACATCGGCCTCGACCAGCCGAGACACATCCGCCAGATGGGATCCCAACGGGAAGACCATATTGATCTCCGCGCCAATCCCTTGCACAAGTCGACGGATCTCGGCGAGATCACTGGGCATATTGAACGTGCCATAAGCAGGTCCAATGATGTTGACGCGTGGCTTTTCACCCTCTTTACGGGCCCGACGTGCTGGCACTTTTTTCATGCCGTATTCCGACCACAACCACATCATGGCGCGGTTGGCACACTGCCACTGATCTTCATCAATGGTGCGCGGAAGAAAGCGTTTGATGTTGGTGCCTTCCGGCGTGACGCCGCCACCGATCATCTCGGCAATCGAACCGGTGACCACCACTGCCGGAAGATCCGGATCGAGCGTGGCATGGGCACGTTTCATAGCCCCCTCGGTGCCCTCACGGCCGAGTTGCTCTTCGGCAAGGCCGGTCACCACAATCGGCAGTTCATGTGGCGGCAGGGCATCGGTGTAATGCAAGACCGATGTAACAGGAAGGTTCTCGCAGCCCACGGGGCCGTCGATCACAACCTGAAGCCCTTTGATGGCCGTGAAAACATACACGGCACCCCAGTAGCCACCCGCGCGATCGTGGTCGATGACAAACATCAGCCCATCTCCTCGGATTTACGGGCCTTTTGCATCTTGGCCAACTGACGACGGGTCATCTCACGAAACTCGGGGTGGGCCGTTGGAAGCTCTTCCCATACCCCGGCGGTATCACCATCCCCCACCGATTCAAAAAAGGAATGCATCTGATCAAAACGGGTTTTGTTGCCGATGGCCGCATTGATCACTTGCGCAAGCGAGCCCGCACCTGCAGGGCCCATCAATGGCCGCGCAGAAATAAGGTTTGTGAAATACAAGGCCGGGATACTCGCCTGCTTTGCCGCCTGGACGACCGGCGTGGTACCAATGGCCAAGTCGGGGGCAAATTCATGCATGGCGTCGATGTCTTGCTCAAGAGACGCGCGAAACTGAACATGCACACCTTTGGATTGAAGCCATTCACGGTCTGCATCGGACCAGACGGTCCGCGGGCATGCGGTGCCCACATAACGCACATCGGCACCCGATTCCACGAGGAGTCGCGCCACAAGAAGCTCAGAGCCCTCATAGCCACTCATGGTGATACGGCCCTTGATCGGCATGTTGGACAAGGCGCCTTTGATCGCAGGCAGGATCGCGTTCTTCGCAGCATCAATACCGCTCTGTGCGACATTGGCAGCGCGGCCGATGGACTGAAGCCAGGCCTCAGTGCCCTCTACCCCCACCGGAGCAGAACCCACGATGGGTCGGCCGGCAGCCTCGAATTCACGAATGCTGGCGGTATAGAACGGATGGATCGCCGCAACGGCAGCGCAGTCCAGCGCGGTATAGAGTTCACGCCACTCACGGGTGGGCACCACCGGCCCGGCGGCCAGCCCCATTGGAGCAAGCATCATGCCCAGGCCCACGGGATCAGCGGGAAACATTTCGCCCAACAACGTGATCGTGGGCTTATCGGCCACGCGGGTCTTCGGTGCCGGTACCGGGCCGGCCATGATCTCCTCGCGTGCGAACTTCAACATCGCACCCGCAAGAACATCTTTGGCCTCGGCGTGGGTCGGAACGCCAAACCCAGGGACATCAATTCCAATCACACGAACGCCATTGATGTCTTTGGGCAGAAGCCTGAGTGGAACACCACTGGCGGTTGGCACGCACAAATTGATAATGACAATAGCGTCGTATTTGCTCGGATCGGCTTGGGCATGCACGGCATCGCGAATGTCTTCGAAGAGCTTGCCTGTAACGAGCGTTTCGGAGTTAAACGGAACGTAGCCCACGCTGCGGCGGGCACCGTAAAAATGTGAGGTAAACGTTAGGCCGTACACACAGCAGGCCGATCCCGAGAGAATGGTGGCCGTACGACGCATCCGCAGCCCAACCCGCAACGACCCGAACGCTGGGCACATGCTCTGGGGCTGATCGTGTGGACCCTTCGGATAGTCGGCCGCATACTGGTCCAGCACATCGGTCTTACCGGCCGCCCGCGCAGCTGCATCCAGCGTCTCGCGGCCCGAATGGCAGCCCAATGCCTCGGCGGCATTGACGACCTTGATCGGAATATCGATGGGTTTGTTCATGGCAATCCGATCAGACTTCCTCGTAAACCACTTCGAGGCTTCGCTTGATGGGCACATCGGCGCCCATCATGTCGGCGACCGTCGCCGGCTGAAGCACCACGTTTCGGCCGACGGTGTCGGACGCAAAGAGGCCAAGTAACTCATCTTGCGATAGCGGCGCGGGACGCACAGGTGGCGCCTCGGCAACATTGGTGCCCAGCTCTGCAAAAAGCGGGCCCCACTGACTGTCCGGTTTCCCGACAATCTCATAGCTCGCACTTTTACGACGGATATCCTCGTGCGCTGGAATCGCGGCAAGCACAGGGATGCCGACTTTCTCAGCAAAGGCCGCGGCTTCACCCGTGCCATCGTCTTTGTTGATGACCATACCGGCCACGCCCACGTTACCGCCGAGCTTACGAAAGTATTCAACTGCCGAGCAGACATTGTTCGCCACATACAGCGACTGCAGGTCGTTACTACCGACCACAATCACCTTCTGGCACATGTCGCGCGCAATGGGTAGACCGAATCCGCCACACACCACATCACCCAAAAAGTCGAGCAACACATAGTCAAAGCCCCACTCATGAAAGCCAAGCTTCTCGAGGGTTTCAAAGCCGTGAATGATGCCGCGGCCACCGCATCCGCGGCCGACCTCTGGGCCACCAAGTTCCATTGCAAAAACACCATCGCGCTTAAAGCAGACATCGCCAATGGCGACATCTTCGCCGGCCAGCTTTTTCTTGGATGATGTTTCGATAATGGTGGGCGTTGCCTTACCCCCAAACAGCAGCGATGTGGTATCGCTCTTGGGATCGCAACCAATCAGCAATACCTTTTTGCCTTGCTGAGCCATCATGTACGACAGATTGGCCAACGTGAAGCTTTTGCCAATTCCGCCTTTACCGTAGATCGCGATGATCTGTGTTTCTTTCTTTTCGCTCATGAATGCTGTCTCCAATCAAGGACCATCTTTAGGCAATCGGGATCGTGAAATGCGGTCTTGTACGCCTGCGCCGCTTGAGGAGGAGTGCTGTGGTGCGTAATTAATCCATCGAGAGAGAGGCGGCCAGACTGGGCCAAACAACGCACGGCCAACAGATCACTGGGCTGCCACTGCGCGGCAATTCGTATCGATGCTTCGCGCATAAATGCTGGGGGGAAATTAAAGGAGAGCGGCTCTTCGTAAAAGCCTGCCAGAGCAATTTCGCCACCGAAGGAAAGTCGTGCGATCAATGTATCGAGAATGGCAGGATCACCACTGACGTCGCAAATGCGTTTGTAATCCCGGCGCGTATCGTCGGCAGGACTCATGACGGTGTACCCCTCTGCACCCGCATGACGTGCGGTGTTGGTCTCCCACACGACGGGCCGGTGGCCTGCAACAACTGCAAGACGGGCAATCAGTCTGCCCAGCACACCGTGGCCAATGATCAGGTCGGGTTGATGTGTTTCGCTGCCTTGGTAGACATGGTGGGCCGTTGCCGCGAGCGCAAGCAATACACCGCGCTCGCCAAGCGATTCTTCAATGGTCAATGCACGTTCCGCGGGGATGACAACGCGCGATGCAGCGCCACCAAACAATCCCTTGATATCGCCAAAACACTTTGCACCAGGAACGAACAC
Source organism: Pseudomonadota bacterium (assembly GCA_039800265.1). Taxonomy (GTDB): domain Bacteria; phylum Pseudomonadota; class Gammaproteobacteria; order Burkholderiales; family Burkholderiaceae_A; genus Lacustribacter. The sequence continues at coordinate 993 of JBDLRC010000198.1, read as the reverse complement.
CAACTCACCAATTCGGTGGGTGTTGCTCTGATCCGATTGCACAACGCGGCCCACCGATTCATAGCCCGGCACCAACGGATAGCCCAACCCTGGGAACATGGGCATCCGCCCCGACCACAAGAGTTTTTCGGTCCCCGTGCTGATGCCACTGAAGAGAATGTCTACGACAACGTCATCGGCCGTGGGTGGCGAGAGCATGACCGTGCTCAAACGCAAGTCCTGCGGTTGTTGTAGAACAATTGCCTGAGTTTCTTGGGCAATGGCGGGAACATTCATTGTCTATTTAGCCTTACTTTATGCATGTCAATTTTAATTGACACCCCCATCGTAGTCCTATCACTGTCTTTGTCAAGAGCCAATCCTGGGCTGGGGAGAGAAATAAATGATCTGCCCCCCAATTCGGGAGCCAGACGCCCGTTTAGTCACGAATGGCCGTGATCAGACGCACCTGGAGGGGTAGCCGGGTCGACTGGAGGGATGCCCCCCTAAACCCAGCTTGTCCGATTAAGTCGATCAGCCGCTCGGCACTTCGCGAGCGGCCTTTCCCCATGGCGAGGAGGTAAAAACCGAAGTAAGCATCCCCCATGCTCTCTGCGCCGGGGGTTCCGGACATCGGCTCGGCGACGATAAGCCGCGCCCCACTCGGCAGTGCGGCGTACACGGCCCGCAGGATGGCCAAGGCGCGATGGTCATCATGATCGTAGAGCACCCGAATGATGGTGGCGGCATCGGCACCGCTGGGAAGCGGTGTCTCGAAAAAACTCCCACCATGGACAGCAATACGATCGTGCAGACCTTCTCGCTCGATCGCTTTGCGGGCAAGACTGACCACACCGGGAAGATCAAAGAGCTGAAATAACGTGCTCGGATTTTTCTTAGCGGCTGCAATTAAGAAGGTGGCCTGCCCACCGCCCACATCGAGCACGCAGCGATGCCGTGAGAAGTTGTAGGCGGCAAGAATCTCTCCGGCAACGAGCGGCTGGGATGCGCTCA
>JBDLRC010000197.1:0-10373 GCA_039800265.1 Pseudomonadota bacterium | reverse complement strand
TTCAAGGGCGGATTTGAGCATCTGCGTGTCGCGATCGTTGGCGACATTCTGCACTCGCGCGTGGCGCGCTCGAACATCCATGCATTGAGCACCCTTGGGGTGCCCGAGATACGCGCCATTGGCCCCCTTACGCTGCTGCCATCTGGGCTGCGTGAGATGGGCCTGCATGTGTACACCGATCTGGTCGAGGGGCTGCGCGATGTCGATGTCATCATCATGCTTCGTCTGCAAAACGAGCGCATGCGCGGCGCGCTGCTTCCGTCTACTCAGGAATATTTCAAACACTATGGGCTCACGCAGGAAAAACTTGCGGTGGCAAAGCCGGACGCCATTGTGATGCACCCTGGCCCCATGAACCGCGGCGTGGAAATTGATTCGGCGGTCGCCGATGGTGTGCAGTCGGTGATTCTGTCGCAGGTTACCTTCGGCATTGCTGTGCGCATGGCAGTGATGAGCATGCTCTCCGAGGTGAAACACTGATGGCTGCCGCACAGCGCATGATCTCGGTGCCTGCGGTGCTGCCACGGGTCGTGATTCGCGGCGGTCAGTTGATCGACCCGGCCAACGGAATCGATGCAAAGATGGATCTTTGGATCGCCGACGGAAGCCTGGTCGCCACGACCCGATCCGGAGAGCGCCTCGAGGGGTTTGAGCCTGATCATGTGGTGGACGCCAGCGGCCAGGTGGTCTGCCCGGGTCTGATTGATCTCTCGGCGCGTCTGCGCGAGCCGGGATTTGAATACAAGGCCACGCTTGAGTCTGAGATGCGTGCGGCCATTGCCGGTGGTGTGACGCGGCTGGTCTGCCCGCCCGACACCGATCCACCACTCGATGAGGCTGGGCTTGTGGAGATGCTGAAGCACAAGGCCCGTAACCTCACCCAGGCCCATGTGCATCCTTTGGGTGCCCTGACCGTCGGCTTAAAAGGTGAGCAGCTGACCGAGATGGCCGAGTTAAACGAGGCCGGATGCGTCGGCTTTTCTCAAGGGCCCATCCCAATTGTGAACACTCAGGTGTTGATGCGGGCCATGCAATACGCGCGTACGTTTGATTTTCCGGTGTGGCTCTATCCGATGGATCCTTGGGTCGGCAAGACCGGCATCGCCCACTCCGGTGTGGTCTCCGGACGTATGGGGCTACCCGGCATACCGGTAGCCAATGAGACCATCGCGCTGCAGACCATTTTCGAGCTGATGCGCGTGACGGGCGCCCGTGTGCACCTGTGCCGACTGTCGTCGGCGGCCGGGGTGGAGCTGGTGCGTCAGGCAAAACAGGAGGGTCTGCGCATCACGGCGGATGTGGCTGTTCATCATCTGCACTTGATCGATGTTGATACCAGTGAGTTCGATCCGAATACACGGGTGCTGCCACCATTCCGAAGCCATCGGGATCGTGATGCGCTGCGTGCTGGATTGCTCGACGGCACGATCGATGTGATCTGTTCGGATCATGCACCGATTGACGACGACGCCAAACAGCTTCCGTTTGGCGAGACCGAACCCGGTGTCACGGCGATCGAGTTGTTGTTGCCGCTGACCCTCAAGTGGGCCCAAGAATCGGGTATCCCGCTACCCCAGGCGCTGCATCGTCTTACTGTGAGGGCGGCTGCCGTGTTGGGCCGTGACGCGGGCCAACTCTCGATCGGCGCGCAGGCAGATATCTGTGTGTTTAAGCCCGACGCCGGCTGGAACGTCAGCGCGAAACAGCTCTTTTCCCAGGGGGCGAACACCCCTTACTTGGGCCATGAGCTGATCGGTCAGGTCAACACGGTGTTTGTCGATGGCCGCTGTGTGTTCAATCGGCACCATGGCGGGTTTCGCCCGGATACTGCGCTGGGCGCATGACGCGTGCTTTCGGGCGGGCAGTGGCGATGGTGCTGCTGCTGTTGGCGGGACTGGCGATCTTGGCCGTGGTCTTCCCGTGGGCCTCGGATCGTAAGCGCAATCACTTGAAACGTTCCTGGTCACGTTGGGTGATCGCTGCAGCAGGTCTGCGTCTGGTGTCGCGTCCGGGAACGATCCACGCACCCTCTCGGCCTACGATGATTGTGATGAATCATGTGTCATGGCTTGACATCATCGTACTCAACGCGGTCATGCCCGTGACATTCGTAGCCAAATCGGAGATTCGTAGCTGGCCGCTGGTGGGCCTCTTGGCAGCGCGCACCGGAACGATATTCATTGAGCGCGGAAGCCGCCATGCAGTCCGGCGCGTGAATCATGAGATTGTTCATCGCATCGAGCGCGGGGAAGTTGTTGCTTTTTTTCCCGAAGGCACCACATCCGACGGCCGCCAGGTGTTGCCGTTTCATGCCAGCTTGTTTGCGATGGCCGTTCCGAATTCCGAGCACCAGCGGTCAGGAGCGGTCGTGGTACCGATGGCGATCCTGTATCGCCATCGCGGGCAGCCCACCACACAGGCCGCCTACATTGACGATCAGACTCTGGTGGGGTCCATGGTGAACATTCTCTCGCTATCGGGCCTCGAGGTGATCCTGGAGGCGCTGGAGCCCGTCAAGGCAGATGCAACGCCGGACGCGCGCCATGCGCTGGCCATGCAAACGCGTGAGCATATTGCACAGGCCGTCTCCCGCCATTGGGGTCAGGCCTGATCAATCCTCGTCGAGTGGGCCCTCCAGACTCGATTGAATGAATACCTTGTGGTCTTCGAGCCGAATGGCCGTGAGTTGACGGCCCCAGACGCAGCCCGTGTCCAGTGCCACCAGGTTCGGGCGGATCATCAGGCCGAGCGTTGACCAGTGCCCAAAGACGATGCGGACACGTTCGGTTTTACGATGGGGAAGATCAAACCAGGGGTACAGCCCCGCCTGTTGTGAGGCCTGGTCGGGCGCGAGTTTATTTTTGTAATCCGGCACGCCATGAGGGTCGAGGTAGCGCAAACGCGTGAAGACACTGAGCGATGCACGAAGTGTTTTTTGCTTCTGAGCACTGTCCGACCAGTGTGGTTTGACGCCGCCAACCATCTCATGCATGAAGTCCATCCAGTGCCGACTGCGGAGTCGGTCGGACAGGACGTTTGCATGGCGCAGTGTCTGCGCGCATGTCCACTGGGGCAGTACGCCGGCATGGACCATCAGGGTGTTGCCTTCGGCATGGGCCAATGGCCTCGTGCGTAGCCAGTCGATCAGGTCGTGGCTGTCTCGCGCACGAAGCACCGGGGCAAGGGTGTCCAGAGGCTGGGATTTTCGCGCACCAGCTGCCAGCGCCAAAAGGTGAAGGTCGTGATTGCCCAGCACGCAGATGGCCCGCTGGCGAGCCGATATAAGCCGGCGCAGGACCTTTAATGATTTGGGGCCACGGTTGACGAGATCGCCGACAAACCAGAGTCGGTCCCGCTGGGGGCGAAATGGCAGCTGGGCGACCAAGGCCTCTAGGCTGTCGCAGCAGCCTTGTACATCACCGATTGCGTAGGTGGCCATGCCGATGAAGAGGAGCCAAGTTCCAGTAGAAGTGAGAGTCTTTAGAATGCTCGTGTATTGTCGCATCAACCGTTCGGACACCGTGCGGTACCGAGATCCATGCGAGGGAGATTTGCGTGCAGCTAGCCCGTTCCATTTTTAAGGCCTACGATATCCGCGGGGTTGTGGATGACACCCTGACCGAGCCTGTCGTGCGCGCCATCGGAGCGGCGCTCGGCCTGCTTATTCATCGTCGAGGCCGGCCGGTCTGTGTGATCGGCCGTGATGGCCGTCTCTCAGGCCCGCGCATTGTGGATGCGTTGGCCACGGGCCTGATGGATGCCGGCATTGATGTGATCGACATCGGCCAGGTGCCTACGCCAGTGGTCTACTTTGCGACCGTTCAGACCGGCTGTGGGACAGGGGTTGCGGTGACCGGCAGTCACAATCCTCCGCAGTACAACGGTCTGAAAATGATGGTAGCTGGGCAGACGTTGTGGGGTGATGACATTCAAGAACTCTATGCGCTCATCACCTCAGGCCAGGTCGAGGCCCATGTGGCCGCGGTGGATCCCGAGCAGCGGGGGCGTCGCAGTGCGGATCCGACCATGGTGAAGACGTATACCGATGCCGTAGTTGCCGATGTTCAGCTAAGCCGTCGCATCGCGGTGGCCATCGATGCCGGCAATGGCGTTGCCGGGGGGGTCGCGCCGCAGTTGTTGAGCCGCCTCGGTGCATCGGTGACGCCGTTGTTTTGCGAGGTCGATGGCCAATTTCCCAATCACCATCCCGATCCTGCCCATGTGGAAAATCTGCACGATCTTATCGCCTGTGTGCGATCCACCGATGCTGAGATCGGTCTGGCTTTTGATGGTGATGGTGATCGGCTTGGTGTGGTCACGAAATCCGGTGCCGTGATTTGGCCGGACCGTCAGCTGATGCTTTATGCCGCTGAAGTGCTGCGTGATCGGCCGGGCGGGCAGATCATTTTTGATGTGAAATGCACACGCCATGTTGCGTCGTGGGTGAAGCAGCATGGCGGCGAGCCGCTGATGTGGAAGACCGGCCACTCGTTGATCAAGGCGAAATTGAAAGAAACATCGGCTCCTCTGGCCGGCGAGATGAGCGGCCATATTTTTTTCAATGACCGCTGGTTTGGATTTGATGATGCGCTCTACACCGCTGCTCGGTTACTTGAGATCGTGTCTCGCGTTGACGACCCGAGTGCCTTGCTTGAATCACTTCCAGATTCGTCGTCCACCCCGGAATTGCAATTGGCCACGGAAGAGGGCGGCAACTTTATCCTGGTGGAGCAGCTTAAAGCCCGCGGCGTTTTCCCAACGTCTGTAGCCCAGATCACCATTGACGGCGTGCGTGTGGAGTATGCCGATGGTTTTGGGCTGGCACGCCCCTCTAACACGACACCCGTGGTGGTCATGCGATTTGAAGCCGACACGCAAGAGGCCCTGATGCGCATTCAGGCCGAGTTTCGCAGCAACTTCGAGGCCATTGCCCCTGGCGTGCGTCTTCCGTTTTAAGTTGTGACTTATTCAGCAGCTTATTCCGAGGCATGACGACCCATCGCGTGCTGTTGATCAAAACCAGTTCAATGGGTGATCTGGTCCACACGCTCTCCGCCTTGGAAGAAGCCCGCTCGCATTGCCCGCAGCTGGTCGTGGATTGGGTCTGCGAGGAGGCGTTCCAAGACATTGCATGGCTCTCGCCCTGCGTAGCGCATGTTTTGCCTGTTGCAATACGGCGTTGGCGTAAACGCTGGTGGTCGCTTGCCACGTGGCAGGCGTGGGTGGCATTTGTTGGTCGCCTTCGTGGGACCCATTATCAGCAGGTGATTGATGCACAGGGCTTGATGAAAAGTGCGTGGATCACGGCCTTGGCCAAGTCGGATCCAGGGCAACGCTGGGGTTACGATCGGCAGAGCATCCGTGAGACGGCGGCCGGAATCGTGCTTGACCAGCGTGTCTGCGCGCCGCGTGAGCAGCCGGCGATTGAGCGCCTGCGGCGTTTGTTTGGTCAGGCGCTAGGCTATACGCCCGAGGGGCCCGTTCGGTGGCTGCAGCCGTCTGTTGCGTCGGCAACTCCACCGACGGTGATGTTTTTGCATGGAACATCACGGCAGGAAAAGTCGTGGCCCATCGACTGCTGGATAGCTTTGGGCCGTACCCTTATTGATCTTGGTTATCGCGTCGAGTTGCCGTGGGGGTCTGAGGCTGAGCATCGTTGTGCGCAGCAGATCACGTCTGCACTCGGACCGGCGGCTCAGGTTCTGGAGCGATCGTCGATTCGTGACTTGGCTGATCGGCTTGCTGCTGCGTCGGGCGCAATTGGCGTGGATACTGGATTGATGCACTTAAGTGTGGCGCTGGGCCGTCCTACGGTAGCGGTCATGACGGCCGCACACATGAAAAAATTTTCGGCCCAGCGGTTTGCGCCGTTCTGGGCGCCCCACGCGCACGTCGTGCAGTCCCATGCGATGCATCCCATCGAGCCCGCTCAGGTCGTGCAGGCATGGCGAGAGTTGACATGAGCACGCCCCGCATCTCCGAGCGTGGTGGGGAGCGCCTTGCCCGATGGGCTTACACGGTTGTAGCTATCACGCTGTTGCCAATTCTTGTACTGCACCTTATGTGGCGGGGAATTCGACAGCCCGACTATCTTGCCCATTGGTCCGAGCGATTCCTTGGGCGTGCGCTTGCCGATGCACGTTCAATATTTAGTGCGCGCGCATTTCATGGCGCCGATGCGAAGGTGTTGTGGGTGCATGCCGTTTCGGTGGGCGAGACGCGCGCTGCAGCACCCTTGGTGCTGGCCTGGTGCAATCAATCGCCTCACCATCGTGTGGTGCTGACCCACACCACACCTACGGGTCGCACCACAGGCCAGACGGCATTCGCCTCCTTGATCCATTCTGCTAACCCGCAAGTGGTACAGCGTTACTTGCCTTACGACTTTCCTTGGGCCAATGCATTGTTTCTCTCGTGGGCAAATCCGGTGATGGGCGTATTGATGGAGACTGAGCTCTGGCCCAATCTTCTCGCGCAGGCCCGGACGTCTGGGGTACGGATGATGCTGGTCAATGCGCGACTCTCCCCACGTTCTGCGCGAAGGCTTATGCGGTTTCGTGCTCTGTCCCGGCCGGCAGTCCAAGGCTTAGCGGGCATTGCGGCACAGACGGATGCTGATGCGCGGGCTTTTCAGGCCGTGGTAGCGCATGGGGATGCGTCGTCTCCAGCCGTCTGCGTGGTGGGCAACATGAAATTTGATGTCACGCCGCCACCTGAGCTTTGTGCGCTTGGAAGAACGTGGCGCGACGCGTTCGGCGGCCGGCGTATTTGGCTTGCGGCAAGCACACGCGATGATGAAGAGCGGGAGATCCTTGCGGCTTGGCGGCAGGCACAGCAGAGCAACACCTTATCCGCCCGCGACCTTTTGGTCGTCGTGCCGCGGCACCCGCAGCGCTTTGATCGCGTGGCGCGGTTCGTCCATGAAAGCGGATTTTCCATGCTGCGTCGATCGCAGCCCGAATGGATCGGGTCGCCACCGTCGTCGGGGGTGGGTGGGGCATTGTCCGGTGAGGTGCAGGTGGTGCTGGGCGATTCGTTGGGCGAGATGTTCGCTTACATTGCAATGGCTGATCTAGTGCTCATGGGCGGGAGTCTGCCTGCCCTCGGTGGCCAGAATCCGGTGGAGGCCAGTGCTCTGGGGCGGCCGGTATTTTTTGGCCCGCACATGTTTAATTTTCTGCAGATTGCACGGGCATTACGCGACTGCGATGCCGGCGTCGAGATCCATACCGTATCGGAATGGATCGATCAGGGGTTGGCACTACTTGCAGACTCTGAACGCTATGCACATGTCAGTGCGCAGTCCTTGGCCTTTGCCCAGCGCCACCGCGGCGCCACTGATCGCACAGCACGATGTATTGACGGCCTGCTTGGCCAGTAGTTAGTTGGCAAGAAGGCTGTTGATCTCGTCGATATCGGCTTCGCTCAGGCTGCCCACAGCGCTTTTCAGCCGAAGGCTGTTCAGCAGCGTGTCATAGCGCGCTTTCGACAAATCCCGTTGTGTGGTGAACAGCTGCTGTTGTGCATTCAGCACATCAATGTTGATTCGCACCCCGACCTCGTAGCCCAGTAAGTTGGATTCGAGGGCAAGACGACTCGATTTCTCCGCGGCTTCAAACGCTTTGACTTGTGAAAGGCCGGCCAGGACATTTAAAAACGATGTGCGGGCTGATTGTTCCGCGACACGGCGCTCGTTTTCCAGATCAAAGGAGGCCTTATCACGCAGCGCGATGACTTCTCGGGCCCGATGGATCGCCGTTCCCCCGTTGAACAGCGGCAGGGTCATTTCGAGCGATACGGTGTCGTTATCGGCACGGTCAAATGGCGTGGTGGTGCCACGGTAAGGATCGGTGCGGGTGCGCCGCGCCACCAGATCCACCGACGGTAGATTGTCGGCACTGATGGTTCGGGTGACCTCGCTTTTCGCGATCTCGGCCGTGGACAGCGCTGCTTGAACGCGCAGATTGGCCCCACGGGCCTGGTCCACCCAGCGGGCGATGTCCAGTGGCTCTGGTGTTTTGAGGGTGACATTGTCCCGGAGCCCGGACAGCTCTTTCGGCAGTGGGCGGCCAACGAGCTGCACCAAGCTATTGCGTTTCACATCCAGCTCGTTGCGGGCCGCGATGTGTTTTGCAGTGGCCAGATCAAACCGGGCCTGGGCCTCTTGCTGGTCGGTGATGGTGGCAGTACCGACTTCGAAATTTCGCTTTGCAGACTCAAGCTGCTCCCCGATGGCTTTGCGCTCAGCGTCGACGCTGGTCAGGCTATCTTGTGCCACCAGCACATCGAAGTAGGCCTGGGTGACACGTAGCAGCGCATCGATACGGGCCTGGCCGAAATTGGCTTCGCCGGCTCTGGAACGCTCGCGCTCCTGTTGGAAGTTCGCGATCCGATCAAGACGAAAAATCGGCTGCGTCAGGGTGGCGACATAGGTGTTGGTGTAGCGACGCGGATAGCCTGCCGAAGGCTCGGCCACCACATCCAACTCAGCACGCGAGCGCGAAGCGCTTGCCGTGGCCGCAGGAAGAAGCCCGCCGAGCCCCTGGCCCCAGCGCGTGGCGGCAGCCTCGGCTTGTTTTTGGGCGGCGAGAAAAGTGGCGTCGAATTGGAGTGCCTCGCGCGCGGCCTGCGACAAGTCGAGCGGCCAGGCAACGCCGGGCAGCAGGGCGGCGAGGGCCACGAACACGAATGGAAGCTGGCGGCGGAAGGTGGTGTGCATAGTCGTGAAGAGTGAAGCGGGGTGCCGCGTTCGTTAAAACGTGAACTTCGATACTTTAGGGGCGTCTTCCAGCGGCTTGGTCAGGGTCTCGAACAGGACTGTGGTTCGCATGCCGCTGGCTGATGAGGCCAGCCCCGATCCGACACGCTCGATCAGCACTGCTTGCATCACCGGGGCTGTCCCTACAATCGCTGCAAGACGGCCGCCGGGGTTGAGCCGGTCAATCAGAAGCTCTGGCACGCGTTCGACCGCGCCGGAGACCACGACCACGTCAAAGCCAACATGGGCCCAACGCGGATTTTCGATCAGGCCGTTGGCCGTGACCACTTCAACATTCTGAATCCCAGCGCGCTGCAGGTTACCGACCGCAAACTCGGACAAGCTAGGATATTTTTCCACGGTCAGCACGTGGGCACAGAGTCGGGCCATCAGCGCCGCCATGAAGCCCGAGCCGGTTCCGATTTCCAACACCTTGTCGGTTGGGGTGAGGTTTAACTCTTGAAGCAGCCGGGCCTCGACCTTGGGTGCAAGCATGACTTGCTGCTCAGGAAGAGGCAACTCCATATCGACAAACGCCAAGTGGCGGTGGCTGCTTGGCGCAAAGTCTTCACGCCGCATTTCGCTTAAGAGCTCCAGCACGTTCGGGTCCAGCACATTCCAGGGCCGGATCTGCTGCTCGATCATTTTCGAGCGGGCGGCATCAAGGTTTGAGAACTCGGGTTTCATGTCCATGACTCCAACAAGTCCTTGAGTCTAGCACCGTGGGGACAGGCCACTTAAGATTTTCGGGTGCAAATGCTGGAAATGGCCATTTCGATGGCTTGTTGTACGAACACCGACTCACGCAGGGGCGGGTCCCCATGGGCGATGAGGGCCTGCCGCCAGATCGCCAGCCATGACAGCGGAGAGATCAGCAGTTTGGCCCGCTCACGGTTCACCTCACCAAGGACCTCGTTTCGCTGCTGGCCACGCTCGAGCAGCATCAGCACGTGGTCGTGAATGGGCCCCATCACCTCACGCAGATAGGCCTGCGCCAAGTGTGGGAAGTTACTTGATTCGGCCAATACCACCCGCGCGATCATGTAAAGCTTGGACTCCAGAAACTGGTTCCATCCCCACTGTAAAAAGGAGCGCAGCAGTTCCTCGGTGGAGGCATGGGGGTCAATGGTCTGCGAGCCGAGTGCATCAAGCCATGGCGTCACCCGGTCTTGAATCACCGCTTCAAAAAGTTCCTGTTTGCTGGCGAAGTAGAGGTACACCGTGCCTTTGGAGATGCCGGCACGCATGGCGACATCATCAAGACGTGTCTGTGCATAGCCGCGCTCTGCAAACAATGCCAACGCCGCATCGATCACTTCTTTCGGACGAGCCTCTTTACGGCGCTTCCAGCGTGGGCCCTGACGTTCTTTCGCGGCGGTTTTTTCTTCGAGTTCGGAGCTGGCCAATTCGTTCATCGCGCGTATTGTAATCACGGTGCATAATGGCTTCCCGCCTTTTCTGTCCCTATATTTACGATGGAACTCATCGATGTTTTGCGTGACCTGCCCCTGCTGGTGAAAGCTCTGGTGATGGGCATTGTGGAGGGGCTCACTGAGTTTTTGCCCGTGTCGTCAACCGGCCACTTGATTTTGGTCGGCGCACTCATTGGCTTTGA
>JBDLRC010000196.1:0-3459 GCA_039800265.1 Pseudomonadota bacterium | reverse complement strand
ACGGCGTATTACTGCTACGCCTCACCTGCCGAGTTGGAGGCAATGCGTGAGGAGCAGCGTGCTAAGGGCTTAAAGCCCCGCTACGACGGCCGTTGGCGGCCTGAGAACATGGCGCTTCACAAGCGAGAGGCGCCTCAGGGTGTAAAACCTGTGGTGCGATTCCGTAACCCCGAAGCCGGCGCTGTGAGTTGGGAAGACGGTGTGAAAGGCCGCATCACGATTTCCAATGAAGAGTTGGATGACCTGATCATCGCCCGCGCCGATGGCACCCCAACGTATAACTTCTGTGTGGTGGTCGATGACATGGACATGCGCATCAGCCACGTGATTCGGGGTGATGATCACATCAACAACACACCGCGGCAGATCAATATTCTGAAAGCGCTTGGCGCAGCCGTTCCCATGTATGCGCACCTGCCCATGATTCATGGGCCCGATGGCGAAAAACTCTCCAAACGCCATGGCGCCGTGTCGGTCATGCAGTACGACGAAGACGGCTACCTTCCCGAGGCACTGCTCAATTACCTGGCGCGATTGGGCTGGAGCCATGGCGATGATGAAATCTTTTCCATGGATCAGTTGAAAGACTGGTTCACGCTCGAGCATTGCAGTAAGTCGGCCGCTCAGTTCGATTTTGAAAAGCTCAAGTGGCTCAATAACCATTACCTGCGTCAGCGCTCCGGCGAGGCCTTGGCTGCTGCGATTGCAGGCCGCGTGCGGGAAGAGGGCTTCTCCGTGGCCTCGGGCCCATCCTTGGCCCAGGTCTGCGAGCTCCTCAAAGACCGGGCGCAGACCTTAAACGAGTTGGCCGAGCAGGTGGCCATGTTTTACATCACGCCGCCGGCATCATCGCCTGAGCTCGTCGACAAAATGCAGGGCCCGGTTGCCCAGGCCGTGCAGGCTTTTCTCGACAGTCTTCCCGGGCAGTGGACGGCGGCAGATTTGTCGGTATCCATGAAAACCGTGCTCACGCAGAGCGGCCTGAAAATGCCGCAGCTCGCCATGCCCTTACGGCTGATGCTGATGGGCCGAACCGACACCCCATCGATTGACAAGGTGATGGCTGTGCTCGGAAGGGACTGTGTCGAGGCGCGGATTCAGGCGAGCCTGTCGGCTTTGGCGCGGTAAACTTCGTCCATGTCTGGAAATAGCTTCGGCCACCTGTTCACGGTCACCTCGTTTGGCGAATCCCACGGCCCGGCCATTGGCTGCGTGGTCGATGGCTGCCCTCCGGGCCTCGCACTCACAGAGGCCGATATTCAGCCGGAGCTCGATCGCCGCCGCCCCGGCACCTCGCGGCATGTCACCCAGCGCCAAGAGCCCGACACCGTTGAGATTCTCTCGGGCGTATTCGAAGGCAAAACCACGGGCGCGCCAATTGCGTTGCTGATTCGCAATCAGGATCAGCGCAGCAAAGACTACAGCGAGATCATGAACACGTTCCGGCCGGGGCATGCCGACTACACCTATCTTCACAAATACGGCATTCGCGACTACCGTGGCGGTGGCCGATCGTCGGCCCGTGAGACCGCAGTACGTGTTGCCGCGGCAGCGATTGCCAAGAAGTGGTTATCGGAGCGTTACAACGTGCAGATTCGCGGTCACATGACCCAGCTTGGCGAGCACGTGGTCAGGTTTGAAGACTGGGCTGAGGTGCCGAACAATCCGTTTTTTGCGGCTAACCGTTCACAGATTGCAGAACTTGAGGCCTACATGGACAGCCTGCGTAAAGCGGGCGACTCGTGTGGCGCACGTATCAATGTCGAGGCCACTAATGTGCCAGTGGGCTGGGGAGAGCCGGTTTTTGATCGGCTCGATGCCGATATCTCTCATGCCATGATGGGCATCAATGCGGTGAAAGCGGTCGAGATCGGCGCAGGATTTGCATCGGTTGCGCAGCGTGGGTCCGAGCACGGCGATGAGCTCACGCCAAACGGGTTTTTGACCAACAACGCCGGCGGTGTGTTGGGTGGTATTTCAACCGGACAGCCGATCACGGTGTCGATTGCCATCAAGCCAACATCGAGCATTCGCACTCCGCGTCAATCCATCGATCTGCAGGGTAAGCCCACCGTGGTGGAAACCCACGGCCGTCATGATCCCTGTGTCGGCATTCGGGCCACGCCGATTGCGGAAGCCATGCTGGCCTTGGTACTGATGGATCACGCGCTTCGGCACCGCGCCCAAAATGCCGACGTGCGGGTCACCACGCCCGCGATACCGGGATCAGCCCGCTAAACGTCTCCGTTGAGCACCGAGGGTCCTAAGCCCGGCCACCGGCTGGCTGCATTTTTCGGCGCCTATTTCGCTTATGTGGGGCTCTTCGCTCCCTATTTGTCGCTGTGGTTAAACGGTAGGGGGTTTAGCCCATCGGAGATCGGCGTGCTGATCTCGCCGATGCAGTGGGCGCGTGTGGTGGGCCCACCGGCCTGGGGCTGGATGGCCGACCATGTGCGCGGGCCGGCCGGTGTGGCGCGGCTCATCCAGGTGTCGGCCCTACTGGGCGTGCTCACAAGCCTTCTTCTTTTTTTGGATCTCGGCTTTTGGTCGCTGTTCATCGTGCTTTGCGTGATGAGTTTTTTTCTCAGTGGTCAAGTGCCGATCACCGAGTCGTTGGCCATGCAGGCAAGCCGCGGGAATCTTCGCGACTACGGCCGTATGCGCGTCTGGGGTTCGATTGGTTTTATTGCGGCAGTCACCCTTGCGGGGCCCTGGTTTGACCGTGTCGGCATCTCATGGCTTCCGGCCACCTTGATGGGTATGTTGGCCTTGGTATTTCTGGTCACCCTGTGGCTGCCTCATCGTGAAGTGCATGACCTATCGCCAGAGCCCGCACTCGTGAAAGACATGCTGCGGGATCGCCGGGTGCAGCGCTTTTTGCTAGCCTCGTTTTTGATGTTGTTGGCCCACGCGCCGCTTTACACGTTGTTTTCGTTGTGGCTTTTTGAGCAAGGCTTTAGCCGAACACAAATCGGTCTGCTGTGGGCACTTGGCGTGGTGGCCGAGATCGTGATGTTTCAGTACCAGCATCGGCTCTTTGATCGCTTCTCGGTCAGGGCCTGCTGGATCGCGTCGTACGCGATCACGGCCATTCGGTTTCTGATGATCGCGTTCTCCGGTGGGTCGGTGGTGGTGATCGTTTTGGCGCAACTTCTGCACGCGGTCACGTTTGGGGTCCACCACAGCGCCTCGATGTCGCTGATCCGGTCTTGGTTCCCTCCTCAGGCGCAGGCCCGCGGGCAGGCGTTTTACACCATGGCCTCGTATGGCCTGGGCGGCTCGCTTGGCGGCATTGCGGCCGGCTGGCTCTGGGAGAGTGTCTCGCCAGAATTTAGCTTTGTTGCGGCTTCAATCGCGGCGACCATTGGGGTTCTGGTGGCCCTGCGGGCAGGAGCATCCCCCCGCGCCACATAGGCGGCTCAGCGCCGGGGCACGGGCATAATTGAGGGTTTCCAAGTC
>JBDLRC010000195.1:0-2774 GCA_039800265.1 Pseudomonadota bacterium | reverse complement strand
ATCACCAGACACGGCGTGCTCTTTGGCACCTGCAGGGAACGGGCGAGCCGCGCCGAGGCGCCGGCAGCATAGATATCAACCTGCGCACGATCGATGGTCACACCAAAACGGCGTTCGATGCGCTCGTAAATCACCGAATGGGTGTGATCCGGTTCATCGACCAGTTCAGCGAATTTAGGCAAGAGGTAGATATCGCTGTACGACACAATCAGGTTGGAACCCTGCTCACGTCGCACGGCGCCGATGTGGTACCACGATGTGCCGGGCTCGGACTGAAGCAGAGGGGCCAATTCGGCATCGCACTCCACATATTCCTCGATCTCGTGCACCCGGTAGGTGGTCTCGGGATAGCGCAATAACTCGGCTGGCGAGCTAAAGCTCTGCGTAAACCGGCGCGGCGACTGCCGAGAAATCACCCGTGTCGGTGCACCCTGACGGCGAAGGATTAAGCCGTTTTGTTCCAGCGTCGCGAGGGCGTGGCGCAGCGTATGCCGGCTCACCCCGTACGCGCGGCAAAGGGAGTGTTCCGAAGGCAGTGCCGAACCGACCGCCCACTCTCCGGCGCGAATCCGCTCGGAGAGCGCGTGCGCTACATGTTCGTGAAGGGTCTGTCCCTCTGCGTTGACCTGGGCCCTATCGATGCTTGCCACTTGTTGTGTCCCCCCTTATCGAAAACTACTGATGTACGGACAGGCAATTTACCACAACAGCTGCCACTGGGGCCAGGCCGGAAGCGGCTCCCGCACCGATCCTAAACCAAGGGGGACCTTTGTCCGTACACTAAACGTCTGATTGTGGAGACACCGTTTATGTACTTCGAATCCATCAAAATTTCCGGCTCCGAGCGCCGCTACGCTGTGTTTAGCGAAAAAGGTCAGTTGATGTTTTACACATCAAGTGTGCTGGCGGCCCGAATGTTCATTGCCGGCAAAAACACTAATATGTGGAGTGGCACCTAAGGCCACGTTCGGTTGCCAAACCGACGGGCACCAGCCGGTGCCCGCGTCTTACATCGAATGAATCTGCGGCATCTGGGACTTCAGATCACGCGAATACACCGCGCACGACGTGCGCACCGTATACCACTCCGAGTTTTGCACCAGCCGGCGGGCCGCCTCACAGGCCTGAAGCGTGTCGTACGGCACCCCGAAATGGTGAATCAGCTGGTTGTTAGCATTCAAATTGATAAACACGACCAGAAGAAACTTCATTACCCACCCTTTCATTAATAACGAGACCCATGCGCCCCAAACGGCATCCCATTGCTGACCCGCAGACCTTGGAGCACCAGGAACGAGAGCGGTTCGATATGGAATACGGCACAAACACCACCACCCCTTTAGCCAAGTCGGCCTTTCCGGCATTGCCCAACCTGGAACACGGCAAACCCTACATGGCCTCCTGGACCAGCGAAATCGAGAAAAGCTTTGAGCTGGTCGACCGTCTGTTTGGAAAACGCTTTGGACTTTACACGTTCATCGATATCGGCTGCGGCAAGGGAAAAGTGCCGATTGTGTGGCGGCTCAAGGCCCGCGCAGCCGGCCTTTCTCCGCGAATCTTGGGAATCGACTACTACCCGCCTTTTGTCGAAATCGCCCGGATCAACCACCAAAAAGTGTTCGGCGACCCTGGTGAATTTTTAGTGTGCGACGCGACAGAAATGGACTACAGCGCCTTAGGACCTGGCTTGATCGCCTATCTTTACAACCCGTTTGACGCCGTGGTACTCGATCGAGTGCTCTCCCGACTACGTACCCTTCCCTGCATACTGATCTATAACATTCCTACCTACGCAGACCGGGTACCTGGCCACGGATTTACGCTGCTTCATGAGCGGCACGGCAGCCATCAGAATCAATCCACGACGATTTATGCCAACCACCCCCGGCCAGCCTGACCGAGGGCGTGCACGAAAAGGGCCTAGACCTTTACGGCCAACGCGGCAAGCACAAACGCCGCAATCGCAATCAGGGCCAGGACAATCGCAAGGCCTTTGTTGGTCATCAATGTCTGACGAACCTCAACGATTCGGCGGCGCGAAAACTCGCCCTTCTCTCCGGGATTACGAAACGCACCGATCGCAGCGAAAAACAACAACGCACCCAGAACTGCCGGTACGGCTACGCTCTTCGTTGACCCAATGGCCACTACCGTGATGCCGCCCACGATAACAGCCAGAAACAGGATCTGAATGATGGGGAAGGCCTGTCTTTGCATGATAAAACTCCTTGAGGGATGATTGGTCACAGCATGGGCTGCAGCGAAAATCTAACGCCCTCGCCCCTGTGTCGCAAGGGGGTGAAACCCAACCCACGAAGGAAACCACCACGATGAGCCCCAAATCCTCGCACCTGACCCGAATTTTCTTGGCCGGGGTGCTCGCTGTGTTTCCGTTGGCGGCCACTGTCGCACTGCTCGCATTTGTGCTGGGCCTGGTCATGGATCTTCTCGGGCCCCAGAGTACGTTGGGCCACCTGTTCTCCGCCATCGGTTTGGGCCTGGCCGGCCGAGAGTGGGTGGGCTACGTGCTGGGGTTAGCACTGGTGGTGGCCGCGATCTTCGCGCTAGGCCTTCTTGTTGAAAAAGGCCTGCAGAGTGGCCTCACCGCGCTGATCAATGCCCTGGTGCGAAAAATTCCGATCGTGCGCACGGTGTACGACACCATTCATCGGTTCGTGGATCTCGTTTCCAAAAAAGATGACAACGACATGAAGTCGATGCAGCCGGTGTGGTGCCACTTCGGCGGCCAAGGCGGCGCAGCTGCGCTGGCACTG
>JBDLRC010000194.1:0-2877 GCA_039800265.1 Pseudomonadota bacterium | reverse complement strand
CCCAGATGACGGTCATGATGGCAAACTGTTTTACGACCTTATAGTTGTACTCACCTGCTGTGTTCACAGCCATGATGTGCTTCCCCCTGAAATTGGTATAAACGCGGGGCCTAGTGTATTCCTCCCTGCGAATATTGGTGTTGACTTACGTCAACGCCTAAAAAGTCCATACTTTGCCCTAGACAAAAAGGATTTCTGTTCAGGCCTCAATCGTGTGAGAAGCGTCGGTGCCTCTGGCCACTCTCATAGCTGTTTGGGTACCGGGGTTATGAGGACCGTTTCTGGTTCTCTGCAGGGGGGTGACCGGCGCTGGGCCGATCGTCGTCCATCAGTATCCGGCGTGCGGGCCCCTCCACATCGTCGAATTGACCCGAGTCGGACATGCGGAAAAACAGCCATACGGCCAGCGCAAGCACGGCAAGGCTAATCACGATCAGAAACGGCAATACTTCCATAGCTCTAGGTTAGCGCAACAAGCGGGCGGAGTTGAGCACGACGAGCAATGAGCTTGTGGCCATGCCGATCGAAGCCACCAGAGGACTGATCATGCCTGCTGCTGCAAATGGAATGGCGACAAGGTTGTAGGCAAGTGCCCAGGCCAGATTCTGGTTCAGCAGTTGGCGGGCACGTAGCGCAACACGCGTAACGTCGGCCACGCCCGACAGATTGGGGTGGAGCAAGAAGATATCCGCCTTTTGTTTGGCCAGCGGAGCCGCACTGAAGACTGCCATCGAGACATCTGCCTGGGCGAGCACGGGCGCATCGTTATGGCCATCGCCCACCATCATCACCACATGGCCACTGGCCTGCAGGGCGCCTACGCGTTCCTTTTTCTGCGCGGGCGTGCATTGGCCCACGGCCTGGTCGGCTGGGATATCGAGCGCCTGCGCGATGCGGTCTACCCTTGGCTGTTGATCTCCGCTGAGACACCAGGGGCTGCGGCCTAACTGTTTGATCTCAGCAATCACGGAGGCGGCCTCGGGTCGCGGCGTGTCATCGATCGAAAATCCGGCACGCAATTCTCCATTGACCGATAAAAAGACTGTGCATTGCGACGCCGCTGCGGCCGTATCCGGCCTCGCTCGGGCATCACTCGGATCGGCCACAAAGTGCAGGGCACCCAGGCGAATCTGATCCCCCTGGATCACCGTGCTGACACCCAAACCGGCATGAAATTGGGAGTGCTCTTGGCTGCTGGGACTCCATGCCAGATGGCGTGCCGAGATTTCCTTGCGGGCTGTGCGCGCAATGGCGATTGCCAGGGGGTGCGAACTCTCTGCAGCAACGGCCGCCACCAGGGGCCAGAGCGTGGGTGCGCCAAACACCATCGTGACATCCGCATGGGTGGGATCGGTGAGTGTGCCGGTTTTATCAAATACAACGTCACTCACACTGGTCAGGCGTTCCAGCGTTTGTGAGTTTGACACTGCGATGCCGTTTTCTAAGAGCTTTGCCAGAGCCGCCGCGTAGGCGGTCGGGCCCGCCATCGACAACGCGCAGGGGCAGGTTACGACCAAGACCGCAATTACCGCCGGCAGCCAATCGGCCACAGCTACACCCTGCAAGACCGATACGACGATCAGCGCAGCCGTAATAAGCAGGATCGCCGCCGTGAAGATTGCGCCTACGCGGTCGGCCCAGGCGATCCACTGGGGTCGATCCGTAGCCGCCTGCTCCGCCAGTTGCGATAGGCGTGACAACGTACCTTGTGACACAGGTGTGTCAATGCAGACCTCAATGGCCGGTCCTAGATTGATCGACCCTTCGGTGACACGCTCACCTCGGGCAATTGCTACAGGAAGTGATTCCCCGGTCAGCCAGGAACAATCCAATTCGGTGCGTTCAGAAAGTAATCGTCCGTCGGCTGCAACGCGCTCGCCTGATCCGATACGCACAACGTCATTGATCTGCAAGTTCCAAGGCGCAACGGCACCAGGGCTCGGGGATACGCGCTGGGCCAGCGCGGGAATTGCGGTCGAGAGCCGCTCACGTTGCGCAGACGTACGGGCCCGGATTTTGGCTTCGATCCAACGGGCACCCAACAACAAAAATACAAACATGGATACCGAATCGAAATACACCTCCCCGGTATTGGTGGCCCAGGCCCAGACGCTTGCAAAAAATGCGATCAGAAGGCCAAGGCTTACCGGCACGTCCATGCCGAGGCGGCGCTGTTTGAGCATCCGCCAGGCCGATTCAAAAAACGGTGTCGCACTGTAGACCATGACCGGCACGGTGATCAGAAGGCTTGCAGTGCGCATCAAGGAGCGAACATCGTCGTCCAGGCCGCCGCCCTCCAGGTACTCGGGGTAGGCGTACATCATGATTTGGGCCGATGACAGGCCGGCGATAAACAATCGGCGCAAGGCTTTGCGCTCCGATGTGCGACGTATGTTTTCGATGGGTGTGGAGCCGATGGGCAGCAGGGCGTAGCCCACACTTCCGACACGCTGAGCGATGGTTGCAAGATCGGTGATCGCGGTATTCCACTGCACGAAGAGGCGCTCGGTGCTGGCATTGGCCTGCGCACGCAGTACCCCGGGCGTCTGCGCCAGAATTTTTTCGATCAGCCAGGCGCACGCACCACATCGCAGGCCCTCGATGGCGAGCGTGGTCTGCGCATGGGTGCTTTCGGTTGGATCGGACTGGACATGCTGGGCCGTCCATTGTGGATCGTTGAGAAGCAGTGCCCACGGGGCCAGTGACTCAAGCGTTTTGGCATCAAGGGCCTCTGTGCTTCGGTTCTCGTAGTAACTTGCCGCACCTGCATCAATGATGGCCTTTGCGATTGCTTGGCACCCGATGCAGCACATCGCCCGGTCCTCACCGCGATAGGTCACGTTCCAGTGCGTATCCGCAGGTACCGGCTCGCCGCAG
>JBDLRC010000193.1:0-4808 GCA_039800265.1 Pseudomonadota bacterium | reverse complement strand
TGGTCTAACGAGGGCCGTCGTCTTCGTCCTCGCTAAGGTTTTCGGGTGTTGCCGTATCCATCTCGGGATCGCCAAATACGGCCTTGGTGCTCTCGTAAAACGATCCGTGGGCGACCGACATCAGAATCAACGTGATGGGGAACAGAAAAGCGGTCATGGTGTTGGGGCCGAGTTGAAGGCTCTCGTTGATCAAGGCCATGACTGCGCCAAGAAATAGCGTCAGTGCAATCCAGGTGATGGCATAACGCAGGAATGCGCCTTTGTTACGCCAGACCGCAAAAAAGCTAAAAAACAGCGCCTTCATCGGACTAAATCCTGACCAGACCACCAGCTGTGGTGCAAACCAGAAGGCCATCATGACGGGGATATAGAGTGCAGCCGATACAAATCCGGCCATCTGCACACTGTCGAGTTGTTCTTTAGTGGGCACGGCACCGGTGGTGATCCAGGCGAACATGGCCCCGCCATCGATGACCATGCTGATCAGCAGAATCACAAGGATCTCGGCCAGGTACCAGCCGCCTAACATCAGCACGGCCTTTGCCTGTGGCGAGCGGAATGCACTGATCAGGAGCGGAGGTGAGGGGCTTCGGCGTTCATCAATCGCACGTGCAATCTCAATGAATCCGAGCGATAAGCCGGGCGCAAGAATCAGGGGAAGAATGCTGCCGGCAAACGGAATAAATGCCATCATCAGCATAGCCGCCCAGTACATGAACAAAATCATGGTCCAGGCCAGGGGCTGCCGATGAAAGAGGCGAAACCCTGCGCCGAGCCAGCGATGGCCGACACGCGATTCCAACAGGCGGGGCTGCGACAAAAGCTTCATGGGCTTGCACGCCGCGCCATGAGCAGGCGTTCGAAATGGCTTGGGTCTTTGGGGGTGAGCATGGCGGCCTTACGTGGCAGATGCCAGTCGTAGAGCCGAGAGACCCAGAAGCGCAGTGCAGCGGCCCGAAGGGCGATGGGCCACGCGGTATGTTCCTGGGCTGAGAGCGGCCGAACCGAGGCGTAGCCCTTCATCATGGCATCGTATTTTTCGCTTACGAGTTCTCCGGTGTCGTGCGCATCAAAGCGAATGCACCAGTCATTCACGGCGACCGCGAGATCGAACACAAAGGTATCGACCCCGGCAAAATAGAAGTCGATGAACCCGCCCAGCACTGGACCATTCGGTGTTTCTTCGAACAACACGTTATCCCGAAAAATATCGGCATGAACGGCGCCGCGTGGGAGGCCTTGCGCCAGTGCAGTCTGCGCAAAGCGCTGCTGATGGGCAAGCTCATCTTGAAGTACGTTGGACTGTTCGGGCGTGACATAAGGCAGAAGCAGCGGAATGGTCTGCGTCCACCACGGCAGGCCGCGCATATTGGGTTGCGTGCCGGTGTAATCGACCACGGCCAGATGTGCGCTGGCGATGGCGGCCCCAAGCAGTTCGCAATGCCGGGGGCTGGGGTCGGGCTGCCAGCTGCCCTTCAGACGCGTAGCGAGCGAGGCGGGCTTGTTCTCGCAGGTCTGCAGTAGCTGGCCGTGGCGGTCGGCCATCGGCCGTGGGCAGGCCACATTGCGGTCGGCCAGGTGCCGCATGAGCTCCAGATAAAACGGAAGCTCCTGGGCCGAGAGCTTTTCAAAAAGTGTGAGTACAAACCGGCCCGTTGTGGTGTCGACAAAGTAGTTGGTGTTTTCAATACCCGATGCGATCCCTTCGAAGGCGACGAGTTCGCCAAGATCGAATCGGGTAAGCAGCGCGTTGAGTCGGTCTTCAGAAACGGGGGTAAAAACCGCCATGGAATTACTGGAGTCGTTTAATCAGACTCGAAGTATCCCATCGTTGGCCCCCGGCGCGTTGAATATCGCTGTAAAACTGGTCGATCAGGGCGGTCACTGGCAACGCCGCCCCGTTGCGCTTGGATTCCTCGAGGCATAGCCCCAGGTCTTTGCGCATCCAATCGACCGCAAATCCAAAGTCGAACACATTGTCGATCATGGTGGGGCCACGGTGCTCCATCTGCCACGACTGTGCCGCCCCCTTGCTGATAATCTCCAGCACGAGCCTCATGTCGAGCCCTGCCTTCTGGCCAAAATTCACGCCCTCGGCCAGGCCCTGGATGACACTGGCCACGCAGATCTGGTTGACCATTTTGGCGAGTTGCCCATAGCCGTGGTCCCCTACATGGGTGAACGCTTTCGAGAACGCTAGCGCAAACGGTTTGGCCTTCTCAAACGCGGCGGCATCCCCTCCGACCATGACGGTCAGGGCGCCATTGATAGCGCCCACCTGGCCACCCGAGACCGGCGCATCCAGAAATTCAAAACCGCCCTCGCGGGCAGCCTGCCCTAATTCACGGGCAATCTGTGCAGATGCCGTGGTGTGATCCACGAAGACCGTGCCGGGCTGCATCGCCTGGAAGGCGCCGTGTTCGCCGATGGTGATGTCACGAAGGTCGTGATCATTGCCGACGCACGAGAACACCAGTTCCGCGTTCTGGGCAGCCTGTTTCGGCGTGTCAGCCACAGTCACTTGGCCGGTGGCGTGTTCTTTACACCATTGCTCGGCCTTGGAGCGGGTACGGTTGTAGACCGTGACATGGTGGCCTGCTTTGGCGAGGTGGCCCGCCATGGGGCCGCCCATCACGCCAAGCCCGAGAAATGCAACACGTGCTACCGACATCAATCTTCGCCCTGGAAGGCCTCGTCACGCTTCTTACGAATGAACGGCAAGGCCACAATGATCAGCAGAAGTACTGCGATGCCCAGCAGGGTCGCTGACAGGGGACGGTCGATAAACACCATCCAATCGCCACGCGAAATCGTGAGCGCTCGCCGCAGGTACTCTTCCATGAGTTCGCCAAGAATGAAGCCCATAAGCAGTGGCGCGGGTTCGCAATGCCACTTCTTGAAGTAGTAGCCCAGGATGGCAAACGGAATGGTCATCAGCACATCCCAAGGATTGTTGTTCAGGCTGTAGGCACCGATGCAGCAGAACAGCAAAATCGCGGGATACAGAAAGCGATACGGAACCTGCAGCAGTTTGATCCACAGGCCAATCAGTGGCAGGTTCAGAATCACCAGCATAAGATTGCCCACCCACATCGAGACAATCAGGCCCCAGAAGAGTGTGGGGTTGCTGGTCATCACCTGGGGGCCAGGCTGAATGTTGTGAATCATCATGGCCGCGATCATCAGCGCCATGACAGGTGTGGTGGGAATGCCCAGCGTGAGCATTGGGATAAACGATGTCTGCGCACCGGCGTTGTTGGCTGCTTCAGGGCCGGCCACGCCTTCGATGGCTCCCTTGCCAAATTCCTGCGGTTTTTTCGAGAGCTTTTTCTCAATGGCGTACGAGGAAAACGACGACAAAATAGCGCCGCCTCCGGGCAGGATGCCCAGGAACGACCCCAACACGGTGCCTCGGACCGCAGCAGGGCTGCCGCGCTTCCAGTCTTCCTTGTTGGGCATGTAGTTGGTGACCTTTTCTTTCAGAAGGTCGCGGGCCTCAGCCTGTTTTAGATTAAAAATAATCTCGGCAAAGCCAAACATGCCCATGGCAATCACAGCAAACTCAATGCCATCGGAGAGCTCCGGGATGCCCAACGTAAACCGAGCCGAGCCGGAGTTCACATCGGTTCCGATCATGCCCAGCAGCAGGCCGATCACTACCATGCCCAGTGCTTTGATGATCGAGCCGTGGGCCAGCACCACGGCGGCAATCAGGCCCAGCACCATGAGCGAAAAGTATTCGGCAGGACCGAACTTGAAGGCGACTTCCGCAAGTGGCGGTGCAAAGGCGGCAATCAGAAACGTTGCGACCGTGCCTGCAAAAAACGACGCCAACGCTGCGGTGGCGAGTGCCACGCCAGCCCGGCCACGGCGCGCCATCTGGTACCCGTCCAATGTCGTGACGACGGATGACGACTCACCCGGAAGGTTCACCAGAATCGCGGTGGTGGAGCCCCCGTACTGCGACCCGTAGTAGATGCCGGCCAGCATGATAAGTGCTGTGGAGGGATCGGTCATTTTGTAGGTGATCGGCAGTAGCATGGCGATCGTGGCCAGGGGCCCGATGCCCGGCAGCACCCCAATCAGCGTGCCTAACAAGACACCGATAAAACAATAAAAGAGATTGTCCAGCGTAAAGGCGGTGGCTGCGCCCAGCGCGAGATTTGCTAATAGATCCATGATTCAGAACACCTTTCGGGCTGGCTGCGTTTAGTTCGCCAATATCGGAGGAATAATTGGGAACTGGAGTTCAAGTCCGTATCCAAACACGGCGATTGCAAAGATCACCAGCGCGACGGCGAGGATTGCCGTTTCCTTCGGCTTGGATTCTTTGCTCGCGGCGCCGGCGAGGCCGACCAGCACCAATACGGAGATGAGAAATCCCGCGATAGGCAAAAGCATTGCGAATGACAGCACCGCACCAAGAACGAGCAATATGCCGCGCCAGTCGGTGGCCTCTGGGGGCTC
Organism: Pseudomonadota bacterium; assembly: GCA_039800265.1. Taxonomy (GTDB): domain Bacteria; phylum Pseudomonadota; class Gammaproteobacteria; order Burkholderiales; family Burkholderiaceae_A; genus Lacustribacter. The sequence continues at coordinate 341 of JBDLRC010000193.1, read as the reverse complement.
TTGCTCTTCGACCTTTAAAAAGGCCATGACAAATACGATCAAGCCAAGCGCCAGCATGATCACAGCAAGCAGGGTAGGAAAATAACCCGGGCCCATGCGGTTGGCCGTGCCAAGAGAGTATTCCTGGGCATAGATGGCAAAGTACGCCCCAATTGCCATAAACAAGAGCCCGGCATTGAAATCCCGGCGGTTATAGATCCGCATAAAAACCCCTCCTCTGGGACTGCGTAAAACCTCTGGATTCTTTCACAGCCGGTATCCCCGGTAAACTAAGGGGATTCCTAGGTTTCTATTGACTTCCCCTCAACCGAGCGTGACCTGTACCGACCATGAATGTCTCT
>JBDLRC010000192.1:0-4504 GCA_039800265.1 Pseudomonadota bacterium | reverse complement strand
TGCCCTTTAGGTCAAGCTCGGTGACCACCATGTTGGGGCGGTATTCGATCATGCCGGGGTAGAGATCTGCCCAGGCCTTCATAAACAAGCCCTTCTTAGACTGCACATCGGGATTGGCATCCATGATGACAACCTTGCTCTTGGTATTGCCCTTGGCCTTGAACAGATGGGCAACCTGGCAGGCACGCTCGTAGGGTCCCGGGGGGCAGCGATAGGGTGCCTTCGGGATGGAAAGCACGTAGGTGCCGCCATTGGGTACTGCATCGAGCTGGGCCTTCAACGCCATGGTCTGCGGGCCGGCCTTCCAGGAGTGGAGCACGGTCTTTTGAGCTTCGTCGTTTAAGCCCTGGATAGCATTGAAATTGAAGTCGATGCCGGGCGACACGACCAGTCGGTCATAGGTCAGATCGGCGATCTTTTTCAGCGAAATTTTCTTCTTCACGGGGTCAATCGCAGTGACCTCATCGTTGAGCACGATGATGCCCTTTTCACGCAACTTCGCGTACGAGTGCGTGATGAACTCCATCTTCTGCGATCCGCCCAAGACCAGATTGGAGATCGGGCACGACACAAAGTTACGTTCACGATCGATCAGGTAGACCTCAATGGCGCCATTGGACCACTGATTGATGTATTTGGCAGCTGTGGCACCACCATAGCCACCCCCGATCACGATCACACGGCCAATTTTTTTCGCCGGCGCACTTCCGCCTTCGGTCGTGGCGCATCCGGTCAGGGTTCCTGCAGCGGCGACCGCTGCCGTGGCCGCGCCCGCTTTCAGCAGGCTACGGCGATTTTCGAATTCTTTTGTCATAGTCCTCTCCTTGTCAGTTCCGCAGGATTACTTCTTTTTCTGTGCCGCAAAGTAGGCGGCCAAGTCGGCAATTTGCTGATCCGTGTAGCCCTTGACCAGCTGATGCATCAGCGTGGCGGGCTTGTCGCCGCTGCGAAACTCTTTCATGTTGGTGATGAATTTCTCTTTGTCGTAGCCGGCCAGTGACTCCATGACGCCCACACTGCGGCCATCGGTGCCGTGGCAGTTCGCGCAATTGGCGGCCAGGTAACGAATTTTGTTGAAGTCTTGTGCCTGGACAGGCGCGTTGATTGTGAAGACCATCGCACCAAGTGCTGCGGCCGCTGCAAGTTGCTTGCGCATAGAGCTCCCTCCTCTAGGATGTTTATGACTGCATGCGGATTCTCGCAGAAAACTTAGGGCTTTCCTATGCTGGTTTTCTGCAATGAAATTCTGCGGTGCAACAGCGTGAGAGGAAGGTCTTGCCTCCACTCCATGGCGAAGTGGAGGCCAACACAGTATTACGAGACCAGCTCTGCCTTGTCTTTAGAACGGCCTGACGCAGGCTTTGCCGGCGCATCCTCGCTCGGGAACTCCAGCAAGACCTTCTCCGCATCACTGGGATCCATAGCGATATGGACCCGCCCGCCATTGACCAGTCGGCCAAACAACAATTCGTCGGCAAGGGCTTTTCGAATCGTGTCTTGAATCAGGCGCTGCATCGGCCGTGCGCCCATCTGGGGGTCGAAGCCCTTTTTGGCCAAGAAGGCGCGCAGCTCTTCGGCAAACGACACCTCGACCTTTTTCTCTTGCAGCTGCTGTTCGAGGCCGATCAAGAATTTATCCACCACCCGCATGATGACATCGGTATCGAGCGCCTTAAACGAGACGATCGCATCAAGACGGTTTCTAAACTCGGGCGTGAAGATGCGCTTGATATCGGCCATCTCATCGCCTGCCTCGCGCGCGTTGGAAAATCCAATGGTACGTTTGTTCAGCGTCTCCGCACCCGCATTGGTGGTCATGATGATGATCACGTTACGGAAGTCTGCTTTGCGGCCATTGTTATCGGTGAGTGTGCCGTGATCCATCACCTGGAGCAGCACGTTGAAAATATCCGGGTGGGCTTTTTCAATTTCATCGAGCAGCAACACCGAGTGCGGCTTTTTGGTAATGGCCTCGGTCAAGAGCCCACCTTGATCAAACCCCACATACCCTGGTGGCGCACCGATCAGCCGTGACACCGCATGGCGCTCCATGTATTCCGACATATCGAAACGCACAAGCTCAATGCCCAAGACATAGGCCAGTTGTTTGGCGACCTCGGTCTTGCCCACGCCTGTAGGGCCCGAAAACAAAAATGAGCCGATCGGCTTGTCGACCTTGCCCAGGCCCGAGCGCGACATTTTGATCGCAGCCGACAGGGCCTCGATGGCAGGATCTTGGCCAAACACAACACTCTTGAGATTCAAATCGAGACGGGCCAGCACCTGGCGGTCGTCGGTATTGACGGTCGCCGGAGGGATGCGGGCGATCTTGGACACGATCTCCTCGATCTCGGTCTTGCCGATGGTGCGTTTCTGCTTGCTTTTCGGCAGGATGCGCTGCGCGGCACCCGCCTCGTCGATCACGTCAATGGCCTTGTCCGGCAAGTGCCGATCATTGATGTACTTAGCGGACAACTCCGCCGCGCTCGACAAGGCGGCGGCCGAATACTTCACGCCGTGATGCTCCTCGAAGCGCGACTTCAATCCCTTCAGAATCTGAACGGTCTGCTCCACGCTGGGTTCGACCACATCAATCTTTTGGAAACGGCGCGATAAGGCGTGGTCTTTCTCAAAGATGCCTCGGTATTCGTTGTAGGTCGTGGCCCCAATGCAACGCAGCGCGCCGGACGACAATGCCGGCTTCAGAAGGTTGGACGCATCCAGTGTTCCGCCAGAGGCTGAACCCGCACCGATCAAGGTGTGAATTTCATCGATAAACAACACGGCATGCGGATCCGCCTTCAGCTGCTTGAGGACCGCCTTGAGCCGTTGCTCGAAATCGCCACGGTATTTGGTGCCTGCCAGCAGAGCGCCCATATCGAGTGCGTAGACCGTAGCCTGCTCGAGAATCTCGGGCACTTCCTTTTCAATGATGCGACGGGCGAGACCCTCTGCGATCGCGGTCTTGCCCACGCCGGCCTCTCCAACCAGTAACGGATTGTTTTTGCGTCGGCGGCAGAGCACCTGAATCACGCGCTCGACTTCCGACTCGCGCCCGATCAGCGGGTCGATCTTTCCTTTTTTCGCGAGCTCGTTGACATTGGTCGTGTACTGATCAAGCGCAGTAGGCTGCTGCGAAGAGGATGATCCCGATGCGCCCGACTCAGCAGACTCGGTGGCCGCAGGCTCTTCGCTTGGCGATGCTGCAGGCGGCGCCTTGGTGATGCCGTGTGCAATGAAATTCACGACATCCAAGCGTGTGATGCCTTGCTGATGCAGGAAATACACCGCATGGGAATCTTTTTCGCCAAAAATCGCGACCAGCACATTCGCGCCGGTCACTTCCTTTTTGCCATTCGAGGTGGACTGGACGTGCATGATGGCCCGCTGAATCACCCGCTGAAACCCCAGCGTGGGCTGGGTATCGACATCGTCTGGGCCCTGAATGATCGGCGTGTTGTCCGAGATGAACTGGGTCAGTGCCTTGCGAAGCTCATCCACATTGGCAGCGCAGGCCTTCAGGATCTCCGAAGCCGAAGGGTTGTCGAGCAGCGCAAGCAGCAGGTGCTCCACGGTGATGAACTCGTGCCGCTGCTGCCGGGCCTCGACAAAGGCCATATGAAGACTCACTTCCAATTCCTGAGAAATCATGCTTCCTCCATGACACACTGCAAAGGATGCTGATGCATCCGGGCAAAACTGCTCACCAACTCTACCTTTGTCGCGGCGATGTCGCGCGTGTAAACACCGCACACCCCTCGACCCTCCCGATGCACGCGAAGCATGACCTGCGTTGCTTTCTCTAAATCCATCAAGAAGAATTTTTGCAGCACAACAACCACAAATTCCATCGGGGTGAAATCGTCGTTTAACAACAACACCTGGTACATCGGCGGCTGCTTGGTTTTGCTGTCTTGACGCTCTAAAAGAGCGGTCGATCCCCGGCCAGGCGCCTGGGTTGGGTCGTCCCGTTTGTCGCTGGCCATGGGCGGCGCGGTCTGAGCGCCTCTGGAGTCCTTCATATGGCTCTGATTCTAAGGTGAACCCCAGGGTTTGGGGAGGGTAGACAAAGGACAGGCTTTTCCCTATATTCGAGGAGTCTCAAAGGCAGACCAGTTCGGGACAAGGTCATTTTGGCCAAGCTCGAGTTGTTGTGTCGCATGTGGGGTCCCCCGGCATAGGGTCGGGGTTCTGAAGTGCGCGATTTTTTTATGTAAGGAAGATTAGATGTCTACGGGTACAGTCAAGTGGTTCAACGACGCAAAAGGTTTTGGTTTCATCACCCCCGATGAGGGCGGCGAGGACGTGTTCGCGCACTTCTCAGCGATTGCAACAAGCGGTTTCCGTTCTTTGAAGGAAGGCCAGAAGGTCCAGTTCGATATCGTTCAGGGCCCCAAAGGCAAACAAGCCTCGAACATCACGCCAATCGGCTGATTGTTTCGTTGGATTGAAATAAAAAACCCAGCCTAGGCTGGGTTTTTTATTTCCTGCGCACGGCATGGTA
>JBDLRC010000191.1:0-4194 GCA_039800265.1 Pseudomonadota bacterium | reverse complement strand
GTGCGTGCAGCCCCAGGTGTCGGTTTTTGGTAAAAAAGACTACCAGCAGCTCATGATCATTCGGCGGATGTGCCAGCAGTTTTCGATTCCCACCCAGGTCGTGCCTGCTGAGACCATTCGGGAATCCGACGGCTTGGCCATGTCATCGCGCAATCGTTACTTAACCCCAGATGAGCGTCTTGAGGCTGTCTGGCTTTCGAAGACCCTCGGCCAGGTGGCAGAACGTGTACGCCGTGGCGTGTCTCAGATGTCTCTGAATGTGAATGACATCGCCGATCTCGAGTCGGCTGCCACGCAGATTCTCAATCAGCGTGGCTGGGCGACCGACTATATTTCAATCAAGCGGCGTGCAGATTTGAAGCCTCCCACGCAGGACGACCTCCAGGCACCGGAACGTCTCGTGGTGTTGGGCGCATCCAAGCTCGGTGCTACCCGCCTGATCGACAACCTGGAAATTTAGCGCGGCCGCACTGGCGGCGTGGCTGTGCCCCTCAAAGGAGCCGCTCTTGTGCAGCCTGCTGGGCAGCACGCATCCCGATTTCGGTGAGCGGGTCAAAGCGTGGAAGTTCGGTAAACGACCGTAGCCAGGTGATCTGACGTTTGGCGAGCTGCCGGGTGGCAGCGATACCTTGTTCTCGGAATTCATCGTGGGTGATCTCGCCGCGCAGATGGGCCCAAGCCTGCCGATAGCCCACGCAGCGCATGCTGGGCAGCGTGGGTGAGAGGTCATGTCGCATGGTGAGTGTGCGGACCTCATCCATGAGGCCCTGTTCAATCATGTGATCAAAACGGGCCTCAATACGTCGATGCAGCAGTGCACGATCGTCAGGCAGCAGGGCGATCGGTGCGAGCGCCTCGCGTTCGGGCAGGCCTTGGCCTAAGGCCTTGCTGTCGCGAATCAACGCTGACATGGTTTTACCTGTGTAACGATAAAGCTCCAATGCCCGCGAAATACGCTGCGCGTCCGAGGGCTGGAGCCGTGCGGCCGTTTCTGGATCGCACTGGGCCAGTTCACGATGCAGGGCCGGCCATCCCGATGCAGCGGCCTGGGCGGTGATCGTTTGGCGAATCGCGGGAGGGCAGCTCGGAAGGTTATCCAGGCCCTCCACATACGCTTTGTAGTACAGCATCGTGCCGCCGACCAGAATTGGAACATGGCCGCGGGCCCGAATGGCCTGCGCCGCCCGCGTTGCATCCTGGACAAATCGTGCAGCGGAATACGATTCGGCAGGATCGATCAGGTCAATCAGGTGGTGCCGTATCTGCTGCTGCTCTGCGCGAGATGGTTTGGCTGTGCCAATATCCATGCCCTGGTAAATTTGGGCGGAGTCCAGACTGATGATTTCAACGGGCCGTGCGCTCGCGTGCGCCAGCGCCATGGCCAACGCGGATTTTCCGCTCGCTGTCGGCCCCAGAATGCACAGCATTACTGCCCTCGTAAAAACAATTTGTCGAGATCGGTGATCGAGAATTGCACCCAGGTCGGCCGGCCGTGGTTGCACTGGTCGGCCCGATCGGTGGTTTCCATTTCACGTAACAGTGCGTTCATTTCGGGAATACTGAGGCTACGGTTTGCACGAACGGCTGCATGGCAGGCCATCCGTGCGAGCACGGCGTTGCGTTGCTCGTCGATCGAAATCGCCTGGCCATGCTCGGCCAACTCGGCCAGGGTGTCCCGCAAGAGCTGCGCTGCGTTGCTCTGCCCCAGCGCTGCGGGCACCGCCCGAATGGCCAGCTGCTGTGTGCCCAGGCTGTCCACTAAAAACCCAAGCCGTATCAAGGTGTCGCGATGGGCAAGGGCCGTTTCCATTTCTAAGGGGCTGGCCTGCATGGCGATAGGTGAGAGCAGGTGTTGGCTGGTCACGCCTGCGGCATCGTTAGTGAACTGCCGCTTAAGACCCTCATAAACAATCCGCTCGTGAGCAGCGTGCATATCGACCATGACCAAGCCTTGCGCATTCTGTGCCAATACGTAAATGCCGTGAAGCTGAGCGATTGCAAAGCCAAGCGGGTGGTCGCCGGCTGCGGTGGTGACCCATGGGGGTCTGGCGGCTGCAGGCTCGTGCGCAGCATGAGGAAATTGAAATGGGGCCGGCGCGCCTCCCGCTGTTGATGATGCAGCGACGGGATGGGCGGTAGCCATGGGCAGGCCGGCTTGAAGATTCTGCGTCTCGGGAGCCGGTGTGCTTAAGTTGGCAGCAGCGATGGTCCGGGACTCAAGCGTTTTTGCCAGACTGTCCCGGACGGCACGGTAGACCGCCTGGTGGATCGCAGGGCTCTCACGGAATCGCACTTCGGTTTTTGCAGGGTGAACATTCACATCCACCAGGTCGGGGTCAATGTCCAGCGCGAGTACATAGGCCGGCTGCCGATCACCGTGCAGCACATCTTGATAACCTGTTCGCATGGCGTGCATCAGCACGCGGTCACGCACAGAACGGCCGTTTACGTAAAAGTATTGGTCGGAGGCCTTGCTGCGGGACTGCGTGGGCGGAACCAGCCAGGCCCGAATACGCATCGGTCCTGCGGTCACGTCCAGCACGCGCAGGTCCTGTTCGTTGCATTCAAGACACTGCGCGATGCGTTGTGTATCGCTGCCTGCGGCATACCGCACAAGTGCTCGGCCCTGATGCGATAAGAGCCAATGCCGGTCAGGATGAATCAGCGCCACTCGAATGAAGGTATCTTTGCAGTGGTGGAGTTCGGTGGCTGCCGATTTCAGAAACCGCTTGCGTGCAGGGATGTGATCGAAAAGCCCCGCCACTTCTACCGCAGTGCCATCGGGCCCAGATGCGGGACCGAGTTCCCACTGGCCGGAGTGGTTGTCGATTCGCGATGCATGCTTGGCCTGCGTGGTTTTGCTGGTCATGGCCATGCGCGAGACCGATCCAATCGCCGCCAATGCCTCACCCCTAAAGCCGTGGGTGCGCACATTGGACAGGTCTGCCAACGATGAAATCTTGCTGGTCGCATGCCGCTCTACGGCGAGCATAAGCTCATCGTGAGCGATGCCATGGCCGTCGTCACGGACACGAATCAGGCGCGTACCACCCTCTTCAAGGTCCACCTGGATTGTTCTGGCTCCCGCATCGATAGCGTTTTCAAGCAACTCTTTCACGACCGATGCAGGCCGCTCAACCACCTCGCCTGCGGCGATTTGACTGATCAGGGCATCGGGAAGAACACGAATGGTCATGGGCCGATTGTATCGGTCATCGTTACTGCCCACGATGGCGCCTACATCATGCGTGATTTGGCTAAAGGAGGGTTGGCTTTGAAGTAGCGGCGAATGCCGGCCATCAGTGCTTCGGCCATCTCGTTTTGGTAGCTATCGTCAAGAAGACGGGCCTCCTCATCGGGGTTGCTGATAAAGGCCGTCTCGACCAAGATCGAAGGAATATCCGGCGCCTTCAGTACCGCAAATCCGGCCTGCTCTACACGCGGCTTGTGGAGACGGTTCACGCTACCGATTTCGGTAAGCACCGCCTTTCCCAGCTGCAAGGAGTCTTTGATCTGTGCCGTCGTTGACATGTCAAGGAGCATCTCTGCAACGCTGCGGTCTTTGTGGCGAATGTTCAGGCCGCCGATCATGTCGGCACTGTTTTCTTTGTTGGCCATCCAGCGGGCTGCGCTGGAGGATGCGCCTTTTTCCGACAGCGCGAAGACCGAGGATCCCCGTGCCGTAGGTGAAATCCAGGCATCGGCGTGAATGGACACAAACAAGTCGGCCTGCACCCGTCGTGCTCGCTGCACACGCGTCTGCAGCGGTACAAAGTAGTCGCCGCTGCGTGTCAGGTAGGCACGCATGTTGGGCTCATCATCAATCAGTTGTTTAAGGCGTTGCGCAATAGCAAGCACCACACTTTTTTCATACGTTCCCCTCTGGCCAATGGCACCCGGGTCTTCTCCGCCGTGCCCGGGATCCAAGGCAATGGTGACCAGGCGGCTCACCACGGGCTTACGATCGCCGGGCAACCGGGCAGCAGCCGGGTCCCGCAGTTCCGGTGCGCGGGCGACGGACGGTGGCTCGGCACGTTCTTTCTCGATGCTTTCTAAAAATGTCAGCAGCGGATCTTCATCGGCGGTTGGATAAAGATCGAGCACCAATCGATGTTGGTATTGGGCGATCGCCGGCAGGCTAAAGACCTGGGGCGCCACGTCTTGCTTGAGCTCAAAGACGATGCGCACCGTGCG
>JBDLRC010000190.1:0-2812 GCA_039800265.1 Pseudomonadota bacterium | reverse complement strand
ATGTGAAATTTTCCTTCGACACCCTGCGCAGCAGATCTGCAAGCCCGATTTGGCGCAACTACTGGGCCGATGTCCGCGACGCCGAGGTCATCGACCCTCAGACGATCCGCTTTAACTTCCTGCGCAAAAACCGCGAGCTTCACATGATTGTGGGCGCGGTGCCGGTGTTCTCCCGCAAATGGGGAGAGCAACAAGGCACACAAAAACCGTTTGAACAATGGATCCAAGATCCGCCGATTGCCAGCGGCCCCTATGTGATCGAACGCGTTGATCTGGGAAAGTCGATCCGCTTTAAACGCCAGGCCAGCTACTGGGCCGACGAGCACCCCACACGCAAAGGCCAGTTCAATTTCGACACCATCACCTTTCGTTACTACAAAGATGAATTCGCACGCATCGAGGCCTACAAGGCTGGCGAGTTCGACTTTGTCCATGAAAACGCCGCCAAGAATTGGGCGCGCAGCTACATCGGCGCGAAATTTAATCGCGGTGAGCTGCAAAAGACCGAGCTGCCCAACTCCAATGCCCAGGGCTTGCAAGGGTTTTACTTCAATATCCGCAGGCCACTGTTTCAAGATGTGCGCGTGCGCGAGGCCATCGGCCTGGCCCTGGACTACGAGTGGATGAATCGGCAGCTGTTTTATAACCAGTACAAGCGCTCGTATTCCTATTTCACCAACACCACCATGGCGGCAACCGGCCGGCCCTCGGAGGCCGAACTCCGGCTGTTGATGCCGTTGAAAGACCGCCTCATGCCTGCGGTGTTTGACGACGTGCCGCAGCCCCCCAATACCAATGCCCCCAACTCACTGCGTGAGAATCTGCGCAAGGCCCGCAGCCTCTTGGCCCAGGCGGGCTGGACCTACCGGGATGGCGCCCTGCGCGATGCCCAGGGCAGGCCGTTCGAGTTCGAAGTGCTGCTCTCCACCCGCACCTGGGAGCGCATCATCGCGCCGTTCGCACGCAACCTTGCCAAACTGGGCATCACCGCACGGGTCCGGGTGACCGATACCTCGCTCTACAAAAAACGTCTGGATGACTACGACTACGACATGATCGTGCACTGGTATCTGTCGAGTCAGAGCCCCGGCAACGAGCTGGTGTTTCGATTTATGAGCGATGCCGCAAAAGAACCGGGCGCCGATAACTTTATCGGTATCGCCGACCCCGTTGTGGATCAGCTCATCAACCGTTTATTGGCAGTGGAAAGCCGCGACGAGCTGATCACCGCTGCACGGGCGCTTGACCGTGTGCTGCGGGCAGGCCACTACGCCATACCGCACTGGCACAACAATGCCCACCGGGTGTCGTTTCGACGGGGATTGCAAGGCCCATCCACCCTGCCCGACTACTACCACTCCGAGGATTGGGTCGTGGCCACCTGGTGGTGGGACCCTGCCACGATGCCCGCACGCGCACCACGCTCCGGAGGCACGCCATGAATCCCGCACTGCTGCGCTACATCGGCAAACGCATTGCGCTGATGATTCCTACCCTTCTGGGTATTTTGCTGATCACCTTTGCCATCATTCAGTTCGTACCCGGCGGGCCGGTCGAGCAGATGGTGCAGATGCTAAAAGGTGACCATGCGGCCATCGGCGGTGCCACGGCGTCGCTGCCCGGCGGTGCAAGCCAAGAGGTGGGCCAGTCGAGCAACATCTACCGCGGCAACCGTGGCGTGGATGCGGCCAAACTGGAAGAGATCAAGGCCCTCTACGGTTTTGATAAGCCGGTGCATGAACGCTTCATCCACATGGTGACCGGCTTTCTCACCTTTGATCTTGGAAAAAGTTTTTTTCATGACCGAAGCGTCTGGGAGCTGATGAAAGACAAGCTGCCGGTGTCGATCAGCCTGGGCATCTGGACATTTCTATTGACCTACCTGATCTCGATCCCGCTGGGCATTGCCAAGGCAGTGCGCCATGGATCGCGGTTTGACCTGTGGACCAGCACCGCGATTCTGGTGGGCTATGCGATACCGGGCTTTGTGTTGGGTGTGGCGCTGCTGGTGCTGTTTGGCGGCGGAAGTTTTCTGCAGCTCTTTCCGCTGCGTGGCCTCACCTCAGACGACTGGGAAAGCTTAAGCCTGATCGGCAAGGTGCTCGATTATTTCTGGCATCTGACACTGCCCATCATCTGCATGACACTGGGCAGCTTTGCGGTCACCACGATGCTGACCAAAAACACCATGCTGGAAGAGATACGCAAACACTACGTGCTCACCGCCCGCGCCAAAGGCCTCTCCGAGCAGACCGTGCTCTGGCGGCATGTGTTTCGCAATGCGCTGATTCCGATCGTGACCGGCTTTCCCGCAGCCTTTGTCGGCGCGTTTTTCACCGGATCCCTGCTGATCGAGACGCTGTTTTCGCTTGATGGCCTTGGGCTACTCTCCTACGAATCGGTCATGAAACGCGATTACCCCGTGGTCATGGGCACGCTCTACTTCTTTGCGCTGATTGGCCTGATCGCCAAACTGCTCAACGATCTGATGTATGTCTGGGTCGACCCACGCGTTCAATTCGAGGCCAACCGCGCATGAGCGATGCCACCACGGCCATGCTGACCCCGGCAGAGGGTTCGCCGCCCGCCGCGACCGGCTTATCGCCCGGCCAGCGGGCCTGGCGCCGATTCAAACGCAACCGGCGGGGCTACCTGAGCCTGTGGATTTTCGTCATTGCCTTCGTGCTGTCGCTTTTTGCAGAGGTGCTCTCGAATGACCGGCCACTGGTCGTGCAGTACCAGGGCCAGTACTACTTCCCGTTGGTCAACGACTATCCCGAGAAAACCTTTGGCGGCGACTTTGAAACACCGA
>JBDLRC010000189.1:0-3572 GCA_039800265.1 Pseudomonadota bacterium | reverse complement strand
TCGGTCCACGGCGTGTTTATCGCCATCGGCCACAAGCCCAACACCGACATCTTCGAAGGCCAATTGGACATGGCCAATGGCTACATCCGAACGCGAAGCGGCCTGGACGGAAACGCCACCGCCACCAATATTCCCGGCGTGTTCGCGGCAGGCGACGTTCAAGACCACATTTATCGGCAAGCCGTGACCAGTGCAGGCACAGGCTGTATGGCCGCGCTTGATGCGCAGCGCTACCTTGAACAATAAAAACGATCGGGAGCTCTTTCTGTCCGCGGTGGCCGACGCCAAGCGACTGCCGCCTGCCGAGCCACCCCCGTCGGTGGTGGCCAAGCCGAAGCCCCGGCCGGTTCCTTTTAAACGCCTCGAAGACGAATACGCTGCCCTCGCGGAATCTCAACTCTCCGACATGACACCGGAGAGCCTGCTTGATACCGACGACACACTCTCGTTCGCGCGGCACGGCATCTCCAGCGACACGCTTCGCAAACTTCGGCGCGGCCACTGGGTTATCCAGGCAAGCCTTGATCTGCATGGCCTACGCAGCGACGAGGCCCGACTGGCCTATGTGGATTTCCTGAAACACTGCCAACACCGCGAGATACGCTGCGTGCGCATCATTCACGGCAAGGGATTGGGCTCGGTTAATCGCGAGCCCGTATTGAAAGGTAAGGTGCTCGCCTGGCTAAAACAAACGGAAGCGGTATTGGCGTTTTGTCAGGCACCGGCCAACGATGGCGGCAGCGGCGCCGTACGTGTACTGCTTAAATCGCCGCGTCGCCCGTCTCACCGGTACGAATACGGATCACCTGGTCGATAGACCGGACGAAGATTTTTCCATCACCGATGCGACCCGTCCGGGCAGCCGCTACGATGGCCTCAACGGCGCGATCACACAACTCAGCGGTTACGACGGCTTCAATCTTGATCTTGGGCAGAAAATCCACCACGTACTCAGCACCGCGATAGACCTCGGTGTGGCCCTTTTGCCGGCCAAATCCTTTGACATCGGTAACGGTAAGGCCGTTGACCCCTACGTCGGCAAGCGCCTCTCGCACCTGGTCTAGCTTGAAGGGTTTCACAATGGCAGTAATCAGTTTCACTCGGTTCACCTTACGTAAGCGATGGGTCTGAAGCGGATTTCTCAACAAATCCGTTGGTGAGAGGATACCGCCAATCGCGGCCGAACGCTCGCTGGCTGATGCGAACGCCAGGCGCAGACTGCCGTCGCTTGTACTCGCTTATTCGAATCAGCCGCAATACACGGTCAACATCTGCTTCTGCATGGCCGCTCGCGATGATCTGATCACGGGTCTGGCCCTCTTCTACATAGCGCTGCAGCATGTCGTCGAGCTGATCGTAGGGAGGCAGACTGTCTTGGTCGGTCTGATCCGGCCGAAGCTCTGCACTCGGCGCGCGCGTAAGAATTCGCTCGGGAATGACCGCGTGGCCGGTACGCTCCACGGCCATCCGATTGCGCTCCTTGCATAGACGATAAACCATGCCTTTGAATACATCTTTGATCACTGCAAATCCGCCGGCCATATCACCATAGAGTGTGCAGTAGCCCACTGCCACCTCGGACTTATTCCCTGTAGTCAACACCAGCAGACCCTCTTTGTTGGACACCGCCATCAACAACGTGCCGCGGATGCGTGCCTGAAGGTTTTCCTCCGTAAGGTCTTCGGGTCGGCCCACAAACACAGGGGCCAGTGCGCCTTTGAATTGCTGAAACAGGCCGTCAATGTCGATCACATCGAGACGTGCCCCCAAAGCCTGCGCACACGCCTGAGCATCCTCCATGCTGATCGCGGCGGTATAGGGCGACGGCATCATCACGGCCCGGACATGCTCTGGACCCAACGCATCACAGGCCACAGCAAGGACCAATGCCGAATCCACGCCCCCGGATAAGCCCACCACAGCGCCCTTAAAGCCGTTCTTCTGAACATAGTCTCGGGTGCCCAATACCAGGGCCTGATAAGCCTGCTGCTCCAGCGACAGCTCTGGCTCCAGTCGGCTCGGCTGCTGTTCGTCGCGGGCCGCACTGCCAAAGAGATCAACAACCAAAAGATCCTCTTCAAAGGCCTTGGCCCGGGCCGTGACCTGCCCCTGGGCATCAAGCACAAAGGAGCCTCCGTCAAAGAGCAATTCGTCCTGGCCGCCCACCATGTTGCAAAACACGACCGGCAATCCATGTTTGGTCACGTTGGCGCGTAATACCTCGAGCCGCTCGCGTTGCTTGTTCAGATGAAACGGGGATGCATTTAAGGCCAAGAGAACCGTTGCACCGGCCGCTTTGGCCATGGCCGGCGCACGGCTAGCCCAGACGTCCTCGCAGATGTTGATCGCGAATCGAACACCATGGACTTCGAACAGACAAGGTGCGCCATCAGGCACAAAGTAACGTTGCTCATCAAACACCGCATAGTTGGGCAGCTCTAACTTGCCATAGGTGCCGATAACCTTGCCATAGCGAATGACCGTTGCAGCATTGAATCGATGCTGCTCGCGAGCATAGGGGTGTCCCACCACCACCGTGATATCGGGCACCTCGCGAAGACGCTCGCACAGCTCGCGTACCGCACCATCGCATGACGATAAAAATGCAGGCCGCAGCAGCAGATCTTCTGGGGGGTAACCCGTGAGCGAGAGTTCGGGCGTGACCAGTACGGCTGCGCCTTGGGCATGCGCGGCCTTCGCAGCCTGCACAATTTTGTCGGCATTGCCCGGAAGATCACCCACACGGCTGTTGATCTGGGCGATGCCCACCTTCAGCATAGCGGCCGTGCTCCGAGCTTATGCACTCTGTTTTTTATACCGGGCCACACCGTCAAGGATTTCTTTTTTGGCCTCGTCCGGCCCCACCCATCCCTTGACCTTGACCCACTTTCCTTTTTCGAGGTCCTTGTAGTGCTCGAAAAAGTGTTGGATGGTGGCAAGCCGCTGCGGGTTCACGTCTTCAATCTTTTTCCAATGGCTGTACATGGCGAGAATCTTGTCGACCGGCACCGCCAGCAGTTTGGCATCGCCGCCAGCCTCATCTTCCATGACCAACATGCCCAATGCTCGGCAACGGACCACAGAGCCAGGGTTCACCGCAAAAGGCGTGACCACCAGCACATCGACCGGATCTCCATCGTCGGAAATGGTCTCGGGAATGTAGCCATAGTTACAGGGGTAATGCATGGCCGTGGTCATGAAGCGATCCACAAAGAGGGCTCCGGTCTCCTTGTCGACCTCGTATTTCACGGGCTCGGAGTGGGCCTGGATCTCAATGATCACGTTGAATTCATCGGGCAGGTTCTTGCCTGCAGACACATTTTTTAAAGCCATGGCGAACGACTCCCTATGGGAAAATAAGCGGTGGTTTCTGCGCATTCTAAGGGATTCCCCCAAGCCGCACGGGCTCACCGGAAGTCCCGCTTTTGGGATCCTTTGCGCAGATTCACCCTAGGGACTAAAACGATAAAGGAGAACCCCCATGTCGATGGGACTTAATCTGGCTTTGATCTGTGGCCTGCTGGCCATTTTGTACGGCGTCGTCATGAGCCGATGGATTCTGGCCAAACCGG
>JBDLRC010000188.1:0-3468 GCA_039800265.1 Pseudomonadota bacterium | reverse complement strand
AAGAGGCGATCGCCCACGCCAAGGCTGCCAAGGTGCCTATCGTGGTGGCGATCAACAAGATTGATAAGCCCGAGGCCAATCCGGATCGTGTGAAAACCGAGTTGGTTGCCGAAGAGGTGGTGCCTGAGGATTACGGCGGTGATTCGCCGTTCATCAGTGTGTCGGCGAAAACCGGCCAAGGTGTCGACGACCTTTTAGAAAACGTGTTGCTTCAGGCCGAGGTGTTGGAACTGAAGGCCCCGGTCGAGGCACCCGCCAAAGGCTTGATCGTGGAAGCCCGCATCGACAAAGGCCGTGGCCCTGTGGCTACGGTGCTCGTGCAGTCCGGAACGCTCAAGAAGGGCGATGTGCTCCTGGCTGGCGCTGCGTTTGGCCGTGTGCGTGCCATGCTCGATGAGAATGGCCGTTCGGTGGATGAGGCCGGTCCGTCTATTCCGGTGGAGATCCTGGGTATGACCGAGGTTCCGCAGGCCGGTGATGAAATGATGGTCCTGGGTGATGAACGCAAGGCCCGAGAGATTGCACTGTTCCGTCAGGGTAAGTTCCGTGACGTGCGTCTGGCCAAGCAGCAGGCTGCCAAGCTTGAAAACATCTTCGAGAACATGGGCGAGGGGGCGAAGACTCTGTCGCTTATCGTGAAATCCGACGTGCAGGGCTCACAAGAGGCCCTGGCAGCGGCGATGCAGAAGCTCTCGACCGACGAAGTCAAGGTCAACATCGTGCACGCAGCGGTGGGCGCGATCACCGAATCGGATATCAATCTGGCCATTGCATCCAAGGCCGTGGTCATTGGCTTTAATGTGCGTGCCGATCAGCAGGCTAAACGGCTTGCCGAGGGCAACGGCATTGACTTGCGCTACTACTCGATCATCTACGACGCTGTCGACGATGTGAAGAACGCCATGCAGGGCATGCTGGCGCCTGAGCGGCGCGAGAACGTGATCGGCCTGGTGGAGATTCGTCAGGTGTTCAAGGTGTCGCGTCTGGGCAATATCGCCGGCTGTATGGTGCTCGAGGGCATCGTGAAGCGTGGAGCCCAAGTCCGGCTGCTGCGTGATAACGCCGTGATCTGGACGGGCGAGCTCGATTCGTTGAAGCGATTCAAAGACGATGCCAAGGAAGTCAAAGAAGGCTTTGAGTGTGGCTTAACACTCAAGAACAACGACGACATCCAAGAAGGCGATCAGCTCGAGGTCTTTGAGATTCAAGAAATTGCGCGGACGCTCCAATAAACCCACGGACCGAGGCCATCGGGTCGCCGACCAGATTCAGCGTGACTTGTCCGAGCTGATTCGTCTGGAGGTGAAAGATCCGAGGCTCGGTCTGGTCACCATCACCGATGTTGAGGTCACGCCGGACTACGCCCATGCCAAGGTCTTCTACAGTGTTCTTCCCGATGACCCTGAGCAGCTTAAGCGAACGCATGAGGGCCTTGCCGCCTGCCGCGGGTTTTTGCGCGGCCGGCTCGGCCGACTGTTAAAAATTCATCAGACGCCAGAGCTGCATTTTGTGCGCGATGACTCTGTCGCACGTGCGATGGCGATCAGTCAGCTGATTGATCAGGCGATCGCAGGCAAGGCACAGGATTAAGATGGCCACTTCAATGCCTATGGCCTCTGTCAAGGCCGCAACGCGCCGCCCCATTGATGGCGTGCTGCTTCTCGATAAGCCGATTGGCCCATCGTCGACCCGGGTTCTATCCCATGTGAAGCATTTGCTCGGTGCCGCGAAAGCGGGCCACGGCGGTACGCTTGATCCGATGGCCAGTGGACTGCTTCCCCTGATGTTTGGAGAGGCTACGAAGTACGCGGCCCATGGCTTGGATGCCGACAAGACCTACGAAGCGGTGATTGCACTGGGCCGTCAGACCACGACAGCCGACCGAGAGGGTGATGTGCTGCGCGAGGCGCCTGTGCCGCCGGCGCTGAGCAACACCGACATCGACATGGTCTTGCAACACTTTCGTGGTTCCATTGAGCAGCTTCCACCGATGTACTCGGCGTTGAAAAAAGACGGGCGTGCGTTGTACAGCTACGCCCGCGCCGGCGAGACCGTGGAGCGCACGCCACGCCGGATCCATATTCATGAGCTCAGCCTTTTGCGTTACGAGGCACCGATGATTCACCTTCGTGTGGCCTGCAGTAAAGGTACTTATATACGGTCGCTCGCCGAGGATATCGGCGCCGCGCTGGGGCTGCCTGCGCATCTGCATGATCTGCGTCGAGTGGCCGTTGGTGAGCTGCAGGCGGTGGATATGGTGCAGCTTGCCGACGTCGAGGCCTCGGCTCCCGAGGACCGGTGTGCGTTTCTTAAGCCTGTGGACTGGCTGATTCGGGATTGGCCGGAAGTGGTGTTGGGCCAGGTCCAGGCCCAGCACTTCACCCATGGACAGAGCATTACGATTTCAGAATTGCCGTCGGCCAGCGGCACCACGCCCACGGGGGCACACCACACCGATGCGCACGTGGACACCACCCGTGTTCGCGTAAAAAACACCTCAGGCGTATTCCTGGGGACCGGGCGTGTCGACACGCGTTATCAACTTTATCCCGAGCGGCTTCGGGTTCTTTCGTCTTAGGAGTCTTTTATGCGCGCATTGCGCAATATCGCCATCATCGCCCACGTTGACCACGGTAAAACAACGATGGTGGATAAATTGCTTCAGCAGGCCGGCACGTTTGCTAAACACCAGCAGGTCTCGGAGCGGGTCATGGATTCCAACGATCTGGAAAAAGAACGGGGCATCACGATCCTTGCTAAGAACTGTGCAGTCGATTACGAGGGCACGCATATCAATATTGTGGATACACCGGGCCACGCCGATTTCGGCGGTGAGGTCGAGCGCGTGTTGTCGATGGTCGACGGTGTGCTGCTCTTGGTGGATGCTGTTGAGGGCCCCATGCCCCAGACGCGATTTGTGACCCGCAAGGCCTTGGCCCTGGGCTTAAAGCCGATTGTGGTGATCAACAAGATCGATCGCCCCGGTGCGCGGCCGGATTGGGTGGTGAGCCATACCTTTGATTTGTTCGACAAGCTGGGCGCCACCGAAGAGCAGCTGGATTTCCCGGTGGTGTATGCCTCGGCCCTGCAAGGCTTTGCCACCTTGGACCACGCCAAGCCTTCTGAAGATATGCGGCCTTTGTTTGATGCCATTTTGAAGTATGTACCGCAGCGAGCGGATGATACCGAGGGAGCGCTGCAGCTTCAGATTTGTTCGCTCGATTACTCCAGTTATGTGGGCAAAATTGGCATCGGCCGTATCAATCGTGGGCGGTTAAAGAGCCTGCAAGATGTCGTGATTCAAGACGGGCCCGAGGGCCAGCCCAAGAAAGTCCGCGTCAATCAGATCCTGAAGTTCAAGGGCCTCGAGCGCGAGGTGGTGCCCACGGCCGAGGCTGGTGACATCGTGCTGATCAACGGTATTGAAGACTTGAACATCGGCACCACGGTGTGTGAGCTCGATCATGT
>JBDLRC010000187.1:0-7065 GCA_039800265.1 Pseudomonadota bacterium | reverse complement strand
AAAGTCGCCTTCTTTGACGTCGACTTCGCCTTGATCATTAAAAAATTCTTCTAGGGGAATGAAGCTCTCAGACTTCAGACCTGCATTGACCACCACGTGGTTCTGGTCTACGCGCAGCACTTCTGCGGTGATCACCTCGCCGGCACGCATCTCCTGGCGGGCAATGGATTCTGCAAACAGGGCAGCAAATGAATCGGGAGCAGCGTTCTTAGCGATCTCGCTTAGTTGGTTAAGTTGTTGGGACATTAAATAAAAAGTTTCCGACAAAAAGTCATAAGCACGCCATTCATGGGAGACGAATCGAGCAGGACACGCCTGCGCACTTCAACGCCCAGTCACAGCGGAGTTAAAAAAAGGTGCTTGCTAGGTGAGCTGGCCGGACTCGCGAACGGAGACCCGATGCCACTGATTCACCACGGCTTGCACCACCTCGTCAATCGAGAGCTGGGTGGAATCAATCTCCACGGCCCCCGGCGCCGGTTTCAATGGTGCGACTGCCCGTGAACGATCTCGAGCATCCCGCGCCTCCAAATCGGCGGAAAGATCGTCAAGATTAGCAGAAAAACCCTTATCAATCAATTGCTTATACCGCCTTTCCGCGCGTGCGCGGGCCGTCGCAGTCAAAAACACCTTCAGGCGAGCGTTCGGAAAGACCACGGTGCCCATGTCACGCCCGTCGGCCACCAGCCCCGGCATACGGGCAAAGTCCCGCTGGCGCAGCAAAAGTGCGTGGCGAACGGCCGGAAAGACCGCGATTTTCGAGGCCATAACCCCGACCTCCTCGGCACGGATGGCATGGCTCACATTTACGCCGTCCAGCAATATGGTCTGGCCGAGGAATTCAAGCTCCATCTGAGTCGCTATAGAAGCGAGCGCTTGCTCATTTGACTCGGGAACCTCATTTTGGATCGCTGCCAAGGCCGTGATCCGATACAGCGCCCCACTATCAAGGTAACCAAACCCAAGCTCCATGGCCACACGGCTGGCGATCGTGCCCTTGCCCGAGGCCGTAGGGCCATCGATGGCCAGCACCGGCACGGCCTGGGCACAGAGGCTTGAAAAGACCTCGAAAAAGTCAGGGAAGGTCTTGGCCACGCAGCCCGGCTGCTCAATCCGGACCTGCGCGTTACCGAAGCTTGCCAGCGCAAAGCACATCGCCACACGGTGATCGTCATAGGTGGCGATGCTGGCCGGCGTCATCTGGGCCGCAGGGTGAATCCGAATCCAATCGTTGCCATATTCGGCCGTGACACCCAGTTTTTTACACTCGGTGGCCATGGCCAAAATGCGGTCGGTCTCCTTCACACGCCACGACGCAATGTTGCGCAGGGTCGTGGGCGAATCGGCAAACATGGCGCAGATCACGAGCGTCATCGCAGCATCGGGAATGGCGTTGCAATCGAGCTCGATGCCCTTTAAGTGCCGCGTGACCGGCCCCAAAACAGACCGGGTGGCAGATGCGGTCGGCCCCGAGGCTGCAAACGCCGATTCAGTCGCCTGCGGATACGAGGCCTCAATCCAGTCATCACCCCACGTGATCACGGCCCCCATTTTTTCAAGGGCGTGGGCAAAGGCCACATCGCCCTGCACGCTGTTTTTACCAGCGCCAATCACACGCACAGGACCGAACCCAATCGCGCCTGCTGCCAGAAAGTAGGATGCCGAAGACGCATCGCCTTCGACCAAGAGTTCGCCAGCCGCACGGATGGTCTGCGGGGCTACCGAATAACGGAGCCCATCTTGGGAGCTGGTTTCGACCGTCACACCAAATTTTTTAAGTACCGCTACGGTGATCTCGACATAGGGCTTGCTGATCAACTCCCCCTCAACTGCCACGTGCACCGTTCGGCCCAATTGCGCCGCCAAGAGCGGCGCGGCCTGCATCAAGCCCGTCAAAAACTGGCTGGACGTGGATCCCTTGACCGTCATCGTGGATTGGTCACGCAACGCAACGCCGGTCACGCGAAGCGGGGGAAATCCATCATTCTCAAGGTAATCAATCTGGGCGCCGATCGCCCGCAGACCATCGACAAGGTCACCAATCGGCCGCTCGTGCATGCGGGGCACGCCGCGTATCTCGGCACAGCCGCCGCTTTTTGCAAAGGCGACCGCCAGCGCGGGCACCAAGGTGCGAATCGTCAAACCGGAATTGCCCACAAACAACTGCAGAGGCTTCTCGACACTCCCGATCGTGGGGAATACACCCGACACTCCGTGAACCGTAAGCTCCAGAGCATTGACCGACCGTGTTCCAGCAATGGCACTCTGCTCTGCGTTGTCTGCATGCTCCTCGATCACCACGCCCAGGGTGCGCAGGCAATCCATCATGACCGCGGTGTCATCGGACTTTAATACATGGTGCAGACGCGTAGCGCCATCCGCCAATGCCGCAAGCAACAACATGCGATTCGAAATGCTTTTGCTGCCGGGTAAAACCACATGGCCGACTGCACCGGTGCGCGGTGGCAGCGTGAGTGAATCGGGATAGAGCATTACTGAAACCCCCTTCGCCAATGGCTCGCTGCAGACAACAATTCAATCAGTAAGTCGCGATCCGAACGCTCCAGCGCCTGATGCATCGCCTGGAGCTGCAATGACCACTCTGACCACGACGCCAACAAGGCCTCGCGGTTATCGAGAAAAATGTCGGCCCACAATTCGGGGGAAGAGCCTGCAATGCGTGTCGTATCACGCAGACCACCACCGTGCAGGGCCTGGGCGGCCACGGCGAGCGGCGATTGGGACAACGCACCGGCCAATGCAAACGCCAACACATGGGGAAGGTGGCTGATCGAGGCCAAAAGATCATCATGATCCTGGATCGGCAGTGGACTGGGCTGGGCGCCCAACGCCAACCAAAACGACTCCACATCACGGACCGTGGATGCTGCACTCTCGGTGAGTGGACTCACCAGCACACGGGCACCGACCAGAAGGTCGTCACGCGCATGCAACGCACCCTGCTTTTCTGATCCCGCCATCGGGTGAGACGAGACAAATCGGTGCAGATGCGCCAGCAGCGACGCCTTCGTTGCGCGCAGCACGCCTGCCTTGGTACTCCCAATATCAGTGATCCAGGCTAACGACTCGGCCCGTTCACCTGAAAAAGTGTTGCTTAACTGGGCAAAGACCTGTTCAAAGGTCTTCACGGGCGAGGCCACGACAACAGCAATCGAATGCGGCCCTGTTGGGCAGACCCCCTTGAGTGCATCAACGCCCGCCAAAGCTTTGTCCAGGCAGCCTGCTGCAAGCGCATTGGCCGCTTCCTTGGGATCCACACCGATCACCTGTCCAGCCACGCCACGCTGCTTGGCAGCCTTAGCAATCGAAGCGCCCATAAACCCGGTCCCCACCACCACCAGACAATCCACCACGCAGGTCTGTTGTTCAGCGGCCATGGTTACAGCACCTCGCGCAGAGCAGAAATAAAGCGTTCGTTTTCTTCTCGGGTGCCGATCGACACGCGCAGCCATTGGGGTAGGTCATAGTTCGCCACAGGCCGTGTGATCACGCCCTTGGCCAGCAGGTCTTTGAAGACCCGCATGCCCGCATCATTGGCCTGGCCCATCTTGATCAGCAAAAAATTGCCCCATGAAGGAATGAACTCAAGGCCCAACGATGTCATGGCCGTTGCGAGCTGATCAAGACCCTGCGTATTCAACGCTTGAGATTTCGCAAGGAATTCCTGATCGAACAGTGCAGCACTGGCAGCCGCCTGCGCCAGGGCGTTCACATTAAAGGGCTGGCGAATTCGATTTAATAAATCGGTGACCTCCGGCTGAGCCACACCAAAACCGACGCGCAGGCCCGCCAGGCCATAGGCCTTCGAGAATGAACGTGACACCAAGAGATTGGGAAACTCTGCCACCCACCCAAAGGCGTTGTAACGATCGGTATCGGACAAATATTCGGTGTAAGCCTCATCCAACACCACGAGCACATGTTTCGGCACGCTTGCAATAAACGCTTTCAACTCCGCCGATGCAATAAACGTTCCCGTCGGATTGTTGGGATTGGCCACCCAGACCACACCGGTATTCGCTGTAATTGCCGCCCTCATGGCCGAGAGATCATGGCCCAGGCCTTGGGTGGCGGGCACCACTACCGCCTTTGCGCCCGTAGCCTGTGTGGCCAAGGCATACACCGCGAACGAATGGCGGCTAAACACCGACTCACGGCCTGGGGGCAAAAAGGCATGGGCCACCAACTCCAAAATGTCGTTGCTGCCATTGCCCAACGTGATCCAGTCCTCCGATACGGAGAAGCGTTTGGCAATCGCTGCCTTCAACGCGAACCCATTGCCATCGGGATAGCGGCCAAGATCCTGACTTGCAGCGAGCATGGCGTCGCGTGCCTTGGGGCTCATGCCCAGGGGGTTTTCGTTGGACGCAAGCTTCACAATCGCCGACTCGTCAAAGCCGTATTCGCGTGCAATCTCAGAAATCGGCCGGCCACCCTGATACGGCGCGATGCCACGAACATACTCTGGCGCGACCGCGCCTGGACCACCTGTCATATGCCCTCCCGGAGAGCGGTGTTACTTGGTTGTAAGACGATCAAACAGCGGGTAAGAACCCAGGTCTTTGAAAAACGCGGCCCGCTCACGAATCTCGGCCAGCGCAAGCGCGACATTGGAATCGTTACGATGGCCCACAAGGTCAACATAGAAGTAGTACTCCCAGGCACCTTGACGCGCAGGCCGCGACTCAAATCGTTTCATCGACACGCCATGTCGGGCCAGGGGCTCAATCAACGACACCATGGCACCCGCACGATCGGGCACCGACAATATCAATGAGGTCTGATCCACGCCACAGGCCTCCGGCGTGAAGTCACCGATGGCAGCGAAACGCGTGCGATTGTTGGGATCATCTTCAATACGCTCAGCCACCGACTGAAGGCCGTAATGCTGGGCGGCGAGTTGCCCAGCGATCGCTGCAACGGAAGGGTCCTTGGAGGCCATCTCGGCCGCATGGCCGTTGCTCGAGACCGGTAAACGGGCCACGCCGGCAAAATGTTGATCCAGCCAATGCTGGCATTGGGCCAGGGCCTGCGGATGCGCCGCAATACTGCGAATGGCCGCGCGGTCCCCATTTTTCTGAAGCAGGCTATGGTGAATCGGGAGCGAAATCTCAGCAGAGATTTTCAAAGGTGTGCGAAGCAGAATATCGAGCGTGCGGCCTACCGTACCCTCGGTGGAATTCTCAACAGGCAGTAACGCGCAATCCACGCTTCCGGTCTCGGCCTCGCGAATGGCCTCATCCATCGTGGCACACGGCACCATCTCAACACGGTGGCCGAAAAGAACCCGTACAGCCTGTTCGCTGTAAGTGCCGGCGGGGCCCAGATACGACACGCGCATCTCGCGCTCCAGTGCACGGCAGCCCGAAATAATTTCCAGCCAGATGGTGGCCACCGATTTAGGCGATAACGGCCCCGGATTGGCGGCGACCATGCGCTCGATGATGGCGACCTCGCGCTCGGGCCGAAACACCGGGGCATTCACCAGATGCTTACGACGGCCCACCTCTTGGACCAGTCCGGCACGCTTGGCCAGGAGTTGAATCAGCTGGTCATCCAGCGCATCGATCTGGTTGCGAAACCCTTGGAGCTCTTCCGGTGTCATGCCTGCTCCTTTTCAAATACGGCCAACCAATCCAGCAATGCTCGCACACCCTCGATCGGCATCGCGTTGTACATGCTGGCACGCAGTCCACCCACCGCCTTATGGCCTTTGAGATTCAAAAGCCCACGCTCCTGCGCGCCTTTTAAAAATGGCTCGTAGAGCCGCTCATCCGGCAGATAAAACGGCACATTCATAAACGAACGGGCATTTTTTGCGACACGCGTGCGATAAAAGATCGAAGCATCAAGAGCGCCGTACAACATCTCAGCTTTTTGACGGTTTTTAGCTTCCATAGCCGCCACACCGCCCTGAGCCTCAATCCACTCCAGGACCAGGCCAGTCAAGTAAATCGCATAGGTCGGTGGCGTGTTGAACATGGAATCGTTCTCAAGCACCTTTCGGTAATCGAAGACCGTGGGGCAGCCCGGAAGCGGTTTTTTGATGCGATCGCGAATCAAGGCCTCGTTCAGAATCACGAAGGTCAAACCCGAGATGCCCAGATTCTTCTGGGCTCCGCCGTAGGCCAATGCAAAACGCGTTACGTCGATGGGCCGCGACAAGATATGCGACGACATATCCACCACCAGCGGTACATCGGGTGCGCCCAAGGCCTGCATATCGGGCCACTGCCAATATTCCACACCGCCGATGGTCTCGTTACCGCAGATATGCAAATACGAACTGTCGGGCCGCACATCCCAATTCGCCATGTCGGGGATATAGGTAAATGCGGGCTGATCCAGGCCGTTTACGACCGAAGCCGCCTGTGCACTGGCCGCCAAATGGACATCACCGTATTGCTTCGCCTCGTTGATCGACTTCGTTGACCAATGGCCAGTATTGACATAGTCGGCCTTACGGTTTGCGCCCAGAAGATTCAACGGGATCAGCGCATTTTGTGCCGTGGCCCCGCCCTGCATGAACAGAATTTTGTAGTCCGCAGGCAGGTTGAGGAGCCCGCGGAAGTCGCCCATGACTTTTTCAAACAATCCCAGATACACGCTTCCGCGGTGGGTCATCTCCATCACCGACATGCCCGAACCGTGCCAGTTAAGCATGTCATCGGCCGCACGCTGCAAGACCGACTCGGGCAGCATCGAAGGGCCCGCAGCGAAATTAAACGGCCGCGCGCTCATCGCGCCCACCACCCACACTCACGCATTCGCTTCGCCTTCGTCTGCGGCATCGACCGACTCGGCATCGATCGATTCATCATCGGCATCCAGGCCATCTTCGCCAACATCACTCTCCACGATGCGTTGCAGACCCGCCAATTGGCTGCCGTCATCGACAGCGATCAACGTCACGCCCTGTGTTGCACGGCCCATCTCACGCACCTCGGAGACCCGGGTGCGCACCAGCACGCCTTTGTCGGTGATCAGCATGATCTCGTCGGTTGGGTTGACCAATACCGCACCCACCACCTTGCCGTTGCGCTC
>JBDLRC010000186.1:0-2696 GCA_039800265.1 Pseudomonadota bacterium | reverse complement strand
CTAGCCCCCTAAAGGTAGAATCTGACCCTTCATCCCGTCTTGGGGCCACGCGTCCCGAGGCCGAAAACGCGTCTGTAGCTCAGTGGATAGAGTATTGCCCTCCGAAGGCAAGGGTCGCAGGTTCGATTCCTGCCAGACGCGCCAACCCTTGATCTGCCTCCGACATGCTCGATTTGCAACGACAACAACTCGCAGACGTTTTATTTCAGGCGGTCTGCAGCCTGGCCGACGAGCAGTCTAAATCTCTGGCCGACCTCACCCCCGACGCGGTGATGGCCAGTCTCGAGAAACCCCGTCAACCGGAACACGGAGATATTGCGAGCAACATTGCATTGCGATTGGCCAAGCCGCTGGGCATGCCACCACCGAAGATCGGCCAGCGTCTGGCGATGCTGCTGAAGGATCAGCCGGGGTGCATATCGCTTGTGCAGGAGATTGATGTTGCGGGACCGGGGTTTATTAACTTTCGACTGCAAGCGGCCGCGCGTGCATCTGTTGTCCGCGCCATTGCGCAGGCTCCTGAGACCTTCGGCACGCAACCGGTGGCCGCAGATGCTCCCCACGTGCTGCTCGAGTTTGTGTCGGCCAATCCCACCGGCCCATTGCATGTCGGCCATGGCCGACAGGCGGCCCTTGGCGACACCTTGGCCGCGATGTTAGAGGCCAGCGGTCTACGCGTCTCACGCGAGTTCTACTACAACGATGCGGGTGCACAAATCCATAACCTCGCGATTTCGGTGCAGGCCCGTGCCAAAGGCATTGCGATTGACGACCCAGGATTTCCGGCCGATGGCTATCGTGGTGATTACATCGCCGAGATTGCACAGGCTTATATCGAACAGCAGACAGTGAGCGCGTTTGATGGCGAGCCGGTCACCTCGGCCGGTGATCTTGATGATCTTGATGCAATTCGTCGCTTTGCTGTCACCTACCTGCGTCATGAGCAGGATCTGGATCTGCGTGCGTTTGGCGTGGCGTTTGATCGCTATTACTTGGAGTCTTCGTTGTACACGGAAGGCCGTGTCCAGTCGGCAGTAGAGGGCCTGGTGCGCAGTGGCCACACCTATGAGCATGAGGGCGCGCTCTGGCTGCGTTCCACCGATTTTGGTGACGACAAAGACCGTGTGATGCGCAAGTCAGATGGCACGTACACCTATTTTGTTCCGGATGTCGCGTATCACGTGACCAAGTGGCAGCGTGGATTTACCAAGGCGATCAACATCCAAGGGTCTGATCACCACGGAACGATCGCCCGCGTGCGCGCGGGACTGCAGGCCCTTGGCCTCAACATACCGAAGGGCTTCCCTGATTACGTGCTGCACAAGATGGTGACCGTGATGCGGGGCGGCCAGGAAGTAAAAATTTCTAAGCGTGCGGGAAGTTATGTCACGCTGCGCGACCTGATCACCTGGTCTGGTGAAATCGACGATCCGACCGATAAGCTTATTGCCGTGGACGAGCAGCGCGGTCGCGATGCTGTTCGGTTTTTCTTGGTCTCACGAAAGGCCGACAGTGAATTTGTGTTTGATGTGGATTTGGCCCTGTCGCGCAGCGAAGACAACCCGGTCTACTACGTTCAATACGCCCATGCCCGCTGCTGCAGTGTATTGGCCCAGGCCAATGTGCAGGACAGCACACTGTTTGCGCAGGCGGTGACCGATGATCACGGGCAACATCTGAGCCTGTTATCGGCCCCTAAAGAACAGGTATTGCTCAACCGGCTGTCCGAGTTTCCCCAGACCATCATGGCCGCCGCCCAGGAGCTCTCTCCCCATGTCATGGCGTTTTATTTGCGTGATTTGGCTGCGGATTTTCATGGGTTTTACAACAGCGAGCGCGTCTTGATGGATGACCCGAGCCTGCGTTGGGCCCGTCTGACGCTTGTGGCCGCCACAGCACGCGTGTTGCGTTTGGGGCTTGGACTGCTCGGGGTTTCCTCACCCACGCGCATGTAAGTGGTAGAGTCTTTGGCCATGCGACCCAGTGCTGTCCCGAACTCACGCGCCAAGTCCAAGGCTCCCAGTCTCATTTCTCGACTTAGCCCGTTTTC
Source organism: Pseudomonadota bacterium (assembly GCA_039800265.1). GTDB lineage: Bacteria > Pseudomonadota > Gammaproteobacteria > Burkholderiales > Burkholderiaceae_A > Lacustribacter. The sequence continues at coordinate 646 of JBDLRC010000186.1, read as the reverse complement.
TGCTGGCCTTGCGCTAGGGCTTCTGCTCTCTGCGCTGATCGCGCTCTACATCACCCAGTCGCCGTTGCCCTTTGTAGATCGTGTCGGTACCAAGGCCAGCAGTGATAAATCCAGGCCAGCGGCCGCGCCTCTGGAGGCGGAAGAGGCCATCGACCCTAACAAAGGCCTTCTGTCCAAAGATGCGGGTGAGATTGAGACGGCCGCCGATGCGGGTCTTGATACCAAGGCTATCTCGCCCACGGGGCTGACGTACCTGATCCAGGTCGGTGCATTCCGCGCGGTCGAGGATGCTGAGCAGATGCGGGCCCGAATGGCGATCCTCGGCTTTGAGGCCAAGGTGAGCGATACCACCAAGGACGGGGTCACGCTGCATCGGGTCCGGCTTGGGCCCTATGCGTCGATTGAAGAATTGAACAAAGCCAAAGCACGCGTGTCCGAGAATGGGATTGATTCCAGTGTGGTCCGCGTCACTGTCCGTTAATTGGTTCTACAAACATCCTTATGAATCTGCACCGACGAACCCTCTCGTTAAGCTTTTTTTCGTTGCTGGCCCCTTGGGGCAGCGTCTACGCCCAACAGCCGATTGACGAAGGCATTGATTACAAAGTCCTTCGTGAGCCGGTGGCCACATCAGCGCCCGGAAAGA
>JBDLRC010000185.1:0-5907 GCA_039800265.1 Pseudomonadota bacterium | reverse complement strand
CCATGAGGGGCCTACGGTGTATGACATTCCGGCACTTAAGAGGTCATTTATTTCGCTGAGAATTCTTACGCCAAGGAGCTTCGGTCTTGCGTCGATGGCTTAATGGCGCAGGCCGAGGCTCCGATCACCGCGCCCATTACAAACCCTACTGAGAACGTAACAACGATTAGGGTGAGGGCGTATGCTGGGTTAAACGGTTGCACTTGTAACGGTGAATTGAGCATATGGATCTTAAAAATAAAGTCCAAGATCGGTTGGCCCCAACCAAGCGCGACTATGACAATCCAGCAAAGATGAAAAAACGCTAGTGATAGTCCACCTGCGAGACCGTTTTTGAGGTACTTGTTCATGCGCTCTGATCCATTGAAATACAGAGTGATAGAGTAAAAGTCCTATTGACGCTGATGCCACTTTGTATGTTTAATTTGAGGGTCGTACACGGCAAATTAATTTGTTTTTCAGGATTCTGATCGAGTACTTTTGGGGCGGTGTTTGGGGTTTTGGGTACTTCAAAATCAAGATAGTGATTAGTGAGATCTATTTCGCATGTCTCGAAAACTCTTTAAAACGACTCCGTCTCCGCCAGTTTTAGAGCAAGATAGTGTGCTTAAAGAAGCGATTGAGTTGTGATCAAGTCTTGGCAACCGCACGCTCGGCATATTCTGGACACCCCATATTCCTTAGTAAGACACAACGGTGTGTAATCCAACATCGTCAAAGATGGCTCAGAGCATTGCTTGCGTGAGAAAGGCTGGCTAGGGAGTGAGTAAATGTGACGTGGTTGTTATCGGTGGGGGTGTCATAGGCTCCTCGGCCGCTTATTTTCTTAAAAGCCGGGGTGTCTCTAACGTTGTGGTGATTGAACCCGACCCAACGTACAGCAAGGCTGCGACTCCGGTCGCGACCGGCGGTTGCCGACGCTTATTTTCACTTCCCGAAAACATCGCGATGTCAGAGTTCAGTATCGAGTTTTACAAGAACTTTGCGCAGACCATGATGACGCCGGGGTATCACGCCGATGTCCAGTGGAAAGAGGGTGGTTACCTGTTCGTTGTAGGGGCTCAGCATGCCGACGCGTTGGAGAAAAACTTCAATACCCAGCGCGCAAATGGGGTCGCGGTTGAGCTATTGGATAGAGCAGCGATCGCCAACCGATATCCCTGGATGAAAACGGATGATCTCGCCGTGGCTTGTCTTTCGCCCCACGATGGGTGGCTAGACCCAAACACAGCCTTACAGGGGTTTCGCAAAAAGGCTCAGTCGATGGGTGTCCAATACGTTACAGACCGCGTCGTTGGCCTGACGCTATCCGGCAGTCAGGTTACTGGGGTGCAACTGGGTAGCGGTGGGACTTTATCTGCGGATTATGTGGTGAATGCAGCCGGATGCTGGTCTGGCGCGGTATCCAAGCTGGTCGCCATGGATCTGCCGGTCAATCCTATGCGCCGTTTTGAGCATTTTGTGGAGATTGAGGAAGGCCTGCCACCGATGCCATTGCTTAAAGACCCTGAGCGGCTTGTCGTGCGGCCTGAGGGTAATGGTTACTCGGTCGGATTGGTGAACTCAGACGAGCCGCGGGGATTTAATTTTGATGTTGATCACACGTGGTTTGAGCGTGTTGTTTGGCCCGCACTTGCGGCTCGAATACCCGCTTTTGAGAGTCTTAAGTTAAGACGCGAATGGTCTGGTCTTTATGACGAGTGTGATTTTGACGTCAACATGATCTTGGGCAATTGGCCTGGCCGTCTCGATAATTTCTTTGTAGCGTGCGGCTTCTCCGGGCATGGATTGATGCATGCACCTGCTGTAGGCAGAGCGCTTTCTGAGCTGATTGTTGATAAACGTTTTGAGACCATAGATCTCTCGCGCCTTGGGTATCAACGGGTTTTGGATGGGAAGCCATGCCCTGAGGTTGGGATTATCTGATTTACTTGTCACACTTCCTACTCAGAAACAGGCCATGAAAATACTCGCATCAGTCGCACTCGCAGCCACACTGTCGGTTCATATCCCTGCCCATGCAGACTCTAAGGCGGCAGCCATTGATGAAATGGCCGGCTATCTGGAATTCGTGGACTATGGCGGGGCCACCATCTTTGCGCAGCAAATCCCTAAGAGCGAATATCCCAAGATGATGATTATCGATGCAAGGGATGCCGGACAATTCGCCAAAGGCCATATTCCTGGCGCTGTCAATATTGAGTGGCGAAAAGTACTGGAGCAGCGCTCAAAGATCCCCAAAGACAAAATGGTGCTGATTTACTGCAACACCGGTAGTCTGTCTGCCCAGGCGGGTTTTGCCTTGCGTGTTGCGGGCTATGAGAACGTGAAAATCTTGCAGGGTGGCTTTGAAGAGTGGAAAGCCAAGGGCGGGCTCGACGCAAATGCTAGGGCGATGACAGCCCAGCCAACGTTCAAGCATTACGGCAATTTCAAGCGCATGATGCACACCGGTGACACGACCGCTCAGGTTGAATTGGCTACGTTAGATCAATCTGTTGGCACGTGGGGCGTCGGAGCTTTGGCGGGCTTAAAGGGCGAGGTTATCCAAGTTGATGGGAAACTCTTGGTCAGTTTTGGAACGGATCCTGAAGGGAGAGTGCAACCTCCCTCAAAAACAGACGCGGCCGTGCTTTGGGCCGGTGGCAAGGTGGCGCATTGGAAGCAGATTCCGGTGCCGGCCGATTTGGGTCAGGCGGAGTTTGAAACGTTTGTATCCGAGCAGGCTACGCGCAATAACGTCGATCTGACGCAACCATTTGTGTTTCGAGTCACCGGCGGTTACTCACATCTCATCTGGCATGTAGTGACGGGGGAGAAGTCCGCCCACAAGGCAGGTGGCCATGGCGGCCACGGTCATGCAGGCGGGCACACCAATAAACGTTCCGATATGAAGGTTTTCAGAAACCCCACAGCCACGGGCCAGTTGGTTGGGGTCTACAGCGGTGACAGCTTAGAGGGGGTCATTTCTCATCCGGGTGAGCGCTTCCATGTGCATTACATCGATGATGCAAAAGCCGTTTCCGGCCATGTAGACCAATACAATGTTAAGAAGGGGGCAACCCTTTGGCTGCCCGCGCGTTAAGGACAAACTATGTGTGAGCTTATTCGTCGAAGTCTCGGATTATTCTGTTTGGCTGTTGGTTTTAGCGCCTTTGCGGCAGAGCCTGTATTCGTTCCAAAGGCCGCGAAGGTTACCGATAACGTCTACGCCATCGTCGGCCCACTGGGTCAGCGCAGCGAGGCTAATGCTGGCTTAAACGCCAACTACGGTTTTGTGATTACCCCGAGTGGTGTGATTCTGATCGACAGCGGTGCCAGCGCACACAGTGCTGCGATGCTGGGAAAGGCAGTCAAAGAGGTCACACCCAAGCCCATTCGCTGGGTGCTCAATACGGGCTCGCAAGATCATCGCTGGCTGGGTAATGGCTACTTTGCAGGTAAGGGCGCAGAGATTCACGCCATGGCGGGAAGCGTCAAGACACAGAAAGCTTCCGCCTTGCAGCAGCTGGATAACTTAAAGCGGTTTGTTGGCGCCCAGCTGGTGGGTACTGCGCCACGTCAGGCGACTGAAGTGCATGCCTCACCCGAGCGGTCGCTGGTCATTGATGGCGTTCGCATACAGTGGATCGAGACCAATGCCCATTACCCCGGCGACACCATGATTTATCTGCCCGATAGCTCGGTCGTGTTCACAGGCGACCTGGTCTACGTGGATCGGATTCTGGGAATCTTGCCGCAATCGAATGTTCGCAAGGCCCAAGCCGGTTTTCAGCGCCTAGTGGCGCTTAACCCGAAACATGTTGTTCCCGGCCATGGTCGGGTGACCGATATCGCTCAGGCCAAACGCGAGACGGGCGATTACTACGATTTCTTAATTAAGAACGTGGGCGCTGCTGCACGTAACATGGACCCGATTGGCGAGACATTAGATAAATTTGCCAAACCCGCACAGTTTATGCACCTAGAAAACTTTGCAGAGCTGCATCGGGCCAATATGAATCGGGTGTTCACGGATTTCGAGGCCAATCCCTAAGTTCAGGGCCGGCGGCAGTTGGCGCAGCGTGGCTGAACTTACCGATTCGCGTTCGCCGCTTCCAGGTGGGCCTGCGCGATCTTCTTTCTCAGATCGGCGGGGGCTATTACTTCCACGTGCCCGCCATGCCGCATGATGTCGAGCATCAGTTCGCGATCGTCGGAATAGGGCACTTCCAGCACGTAGTAGCCCTGGGCATCAAACTCTGAGACCGGCCTGCCGTGGCTGTGGCGGCGCATGCTGGGCGATCCCATACCGCTTGCCGATGCGCTGAAGTCGTAACAACGGCAAGGCGGCCCAAGGCCGCAGGCCGCGTCATGAATCTGTCATATCGGTGGCAAATAATTCCATAAGTTTAAAACTATAGGAATTTCACATGCGTGTCGGAATCAATGGAATGGGCCGCATCGGGCGGCTGGCGTTGCGCGCAGCCATGGGCGGCGCCCATCGGGCAAAGGATGACCCCTACCGCAACAATCGCTTAGAGGTGGTGCATCTTAATGAAATCAAAGGCGGCAGTGCTGCTACAGCCCACCTGTTGACCTTCGATACCGTGCAAGGCCGCTGGGATCGCGACATTGCAGCCGATGGTGACCATGCGATCCGTATCGACGACCAGTCGCTTGGCTTTACTTCTCATGCATCGCCAGCCGACATTGCCTGGGGTGATCTGGGTGTGGACTTGGTCTTGGAGTGCACGGGTAAATTTCTGACACCCGAAACACTGGAAGGTCATTTTCAGCGCGGTGCCAAGCGCGTGATTGTGGCTGCACCCGTGAAAACCGGTGATGTGCTCAATATTGTGTTTGGGATCAACCACCAGCTTTATGACCCTGCAGCACACCGCATCGTGACCGCGGCATCATGCACCACCAACTGCCTGGCCCCTGTGGTCAAAGTCGTGCACGAGTCGATCGGTATTCGGCATGGCCAGATCACCACCATTCACGATCCGACCAATACTAATGTGGTGGTCGATGCCCCCCACAAAGACCTGCGTCGCGCACGCAGTGCGATGGCAAGCCTTGCGCCGACCACCACGGGAAGTGCCACGGCGATTGCCTTGATCTATCCGGAATTAAAAGGAAAGCTCAACGGCCACGCCGTGCGCGCTCCGGTGCTCAATGCATCGCTCACCGACTGTGTGTTCGAGGTGGCCCGTGAGACCACCGTCGAGGAAGTGAACCAACTCTTTGAGCAGGCCGCACGTGGGCCGCTTGCCGGCATTCTTGGGTATGAGACCCGGCCACTGGTCAGCGCAGACTATGCGCGTGATACGCGAAGCTCGATTGTCGATGCGCCATCCACGATGGTGACCGATAAGACCATGCTTAAGATCTACGCCTGGTACGACAACGAGATGGGCTACTCCTGCCGCATGGTGGATCTTGCCTGCTACATGCAGCAGGCCGGGCTGTAGAGGGCAAGGGGCGCACTTCACATGAGCTCAGGCCTGCGTCATTACGCCATTGTGACCGCCTCTTACTGGGGCTTTACGCTGACCGACGGTGCACTGCGTATGCTGGTGCTCTTGCACTTTTATCGGCTGGGGTATTCGCCGTTTACCTTGGCGTTTTTGTTTTTGCTCTACGAATTCGCCGGCATCATCGCCAACCTGATCGGGGGGTGGCTTGCCACGCGGTTTGGTATTTCCCGCATGCTCACAGTGGGCCTTGCCACCCAGATCACAGGATTTTTACTGCTCTCTGCCTTATCGCCGCACTGGAGCGCTGCGGTGTCGGTGGCCTGGGTGGTGCTGGCCCAAGGCGTGTGCGGTGTGGCCAAGGACCTGACCAAAACGGCAAGCAAGTCGGCGATCAAAGTCACCGCTTCCGATGTTCCCGGCCAGCTCTTTAAATGGGTGGCATGGT